>CAZAKU010000032.1:0-2628 GCA_964485765.1 uncultured Lentisphaerales bacterium | reverse complement strand
GGATGTCGATTTCCTCCTTTTTCGCCCAGTCTAAACCGATATGCCATTTTCCCATGCAGGCGCTGGTATAGCCCTTCTCTTTGAGCATTCCGGCAATCGTCATGCGTGAGGGATGAATCAGTGCAGGGGAAAGGCCCCCGTTGACACCTCTTTTGAGGCGTGTCCGCCAGCAGTAGCGTCCGGTGAGCAGCGTATAGCGGGAGGGGGTGCAGACCGCTGAACCCGCGTGGGCATCGGTGAAATTCATGCCGTTTCGGGCCAGCTCATCAAGGTGCGGGGTCTGGATCTTTGATTCCGGGTTGAGTAGGCTTACGTCGCCCCATCCCAGATCGTCACAGAAAACAAAAATTATATTAGGTGTCTTATTCATGGTTATTCTCTTCTTTGGTTATCAGTTGTTTTCTGCATTATCTCTTCTTGATCCATTGGTTGTCCAGATTAGCCCTTGGGCCCTGCTTCGTCAATTGCCATATACGCAGAGAGCATAGGCCTGAAAGAATCTACCGCTATTCTTGCTTACGGTAATGGGTGATAAAGTGTTAAGATACCGCTGATTTTTATAAAAACTTTTGGAGCTTTATGAAACCTGATCAAATACAGGAGATGCTGAAGGATGCATCTGTGCCTGCGTCTGAACCGGATCGCAGGGAGCTGAGCCGGGCAACGGATCTTTATGTGGCGCAGAATAAGCTGCTTGCTCCTTTGTCGTTGGCAGAACTTGAGAGGCACGGACGGCGCTTGCTTGAAAGCCTTCAGCAGTCTGAGAATATACTGGCCTTTGTGATGCTGCTCCTGGCGAATGCATCCTGGCGTCCGGTATTGTCGGGGATTGCCTTTGAGCGACGCCTACTGCTGCTCCCTCTCTGTTTGCGCCACTCCGGGAACTGTCCGGCTGAGGTCGACGGTGTTGGGCTTCTCTGTGCGGAATGCGGAGCTTGCGATATCGAGCGGATTCAGCGTGAAGCGGAGGCGCTGGGTTATGTGGTGATAGTCGCCGAGGGTACCACCGCTGTTAAGCGCCTGATTGAGAGCGGAAAGGTTGATGCAGTAGTCGGCGTAGGGTGTCTTGATGCACTGCATCGCACATTCCCTTCAATGGTTGCACACGCAGTCCCGGGCCTGGCAATTCCGCTATTGGCGGCAGGATGCCGTGATACGCGCGTCGATGTGGATTGGTTGATGCACGAGCTTCATGGTGACAGGCCGGGGGAATGTATTTCGCTGCCTGATCACGATGAACTGAAAGCCGAGGTAAGAGATTGGTTTCTGCCTGATAATGTTGCGAAACTCCTGGGGTCGGGGGAGGGTGTCACCGAGCAGGAGGCGCAGGAATGGCTGATGGCTGGCGGCAAACGCTGGCGCCCGGTGCTTGCTGTGGCGGCGTTCCGCTGTCTGGGGGGCGATGTGTCGTCGCTGGCTCAGCAACCTCTGGCATTGGCCGTGGAATGTTTTCATAAAGCCTCATTGGTGCATGATGATATTCAGGATGATGATGACCTGCGCTATGGCGAAATGTCGCTTCATTGCAGACTGGGGGTGCCTCTGGCGATAAATGTGGGCGACTATCTGCTGGGTGAGGGTTACAGCCTGATCTCTGCATGCGGTTGCCCACCGGAGCTTATTAAACAGATGGTTTGTGCTGCATCTGAAGGGCATCTGGCTCTTTGCCGTGGTCAGGGGATCGAACTCGCCTGGCGTCGCCAACCCGATCACCTCAGCATCGATGATTTGATTGAGATGTTTGCGCTTAAAACATCGCCGGCATTTGAGGTGGCTCTTTTGCTGGGGGCTATGGCGGCCGATGCCGATGTTGCAACATGCGATTCTCTGAAACGTTTCAGCCGTGCCCTCGGCATTGCCTATCAGGTGCGCGACGACCTCGATGATGCCGATCCTGACTCCGGTTCCGATTCACGAGCTCTGTCATTGCTTGAGGTGATTTCAGAAGAGGGGATTGCTGAGCCTGTCGAACGGGCAGAACAGCTGTTCGAACACTATCGCAATGAGGCCTTACGCTGCCTGAGTGAATTGTCGTCGGCAACCCTTGCAGGATTATTGCGGCGCCTTACAGTCAGAATACTGCGTCGTTCGGAGAGATGATGACTCCTGCCCGTGAGATCGATGAAGCCCTGCTGCGCGGAGTGTCGCTGCTTGATCCAGATGCAGCGAAGGAAATAGAGGGTTTTCTTGCGTCGACGGTCTCTGATAATGGCCTGTTTCGGGGGCGCAGCGCTACCGGTGATCTTTATTACACCGTCTTCGGACTCTCCCTTCTGCACGCCTTCGGGCGCGAAGCTCCCGCCCCTCTTCCCGCGACATTAGCACGCTTTTCCGAAGATGGGTCGCTTGATTTGGTGCATACCGCCTGTGTTGCCCGCTGCAGAACGCTGATGGGTAACTCTCAGGTGGCACGAGAGATAGCGGGCAAATTGGTTAGGGGTGCTTTTCGCGGCCGACGTAAGCTCGCGGAGGTGGGGCTTTACGATGCGTTTCTGGGCGTCCTTGCACTCGATATGGAGTCACTTCCCTTTACCTATCGGCGTGGAATAGCCAGATTACTCAAACGCTGCCGTCGTGAGGGGGGAGGTTATGCCAGTCTCCCCGGCGATGATGTCTCTACCACCCCAT
>CAZAKU010000031.1:0-4356 GCA_964485765.1 uncultured Lentisphaerales bacterium | reverse complement strand
CCATATTCCATTGCCTGCTGCCAGCTGTGGAGTCCGGTAAAAGCAGGCAGGAGGGAGGGGTGAATGTTGAGTATCCGGCTCGGAAAAGCTTCGAGAAGTGCAGTTTTGATTATGCGCATGTAACCGGCGAGTATAACAGTGTCGACGCCGCAATTCTTAAGCGTATTGATCACTTGCTGCTCAGCGGCGCCATCGAGCTTTGTTTTGAAGGGGGCGTGGTCGATGAAGTGGCCGGGGATATCGTTCTGTTCAGCTCTTTCAAGAATGCGGGCACCTTCTACATCGCTGATGACGCAGGTGATACGCGCATTCAGTTTTCCGGCCTGGATAGCATCCAGAATCGCCTGCATGTTTGAGCCTGACCCTGAACCCAAGACTCCGAGGGATAGCTGTTGGGGCATTTCTTCTCCTGCTTACATTAAAAAGACCTTCTCTCAGCTCCAGAGAGTAACAACAGCGGCGCCATGTATGAAGTTCAAAGTTCAAAGTTTATGCAGGATCATATTGAGTGATGGAATGAATATTGCTATTGTCCTTTGGTTTTATGGCAATTACCTGGAGTTTCGATTGATGCGCACTGTTTTCTACATGTTTACGGCGGTTTTCGTCTGTGGTACGGCGGTAGCTGGTGTTACCGTCGAACGCAGAAGTGTCTACCCACGTACGCAGATACGTGTACATGCGTTTGCACGTGAGTCGGAGGTGATAAGTAATCCTCTTAACCGTCCTCAGCTGCTGGATGTTGTGCCTGATGGCGCCTGGGTGAATAAGGGAGATGAGGTGATGGTTTTCGATCCGGCCGTGGTGTCGAATCATCTTGAGAACCTTTACCTGGACCGTGCAGTGACCGAAGCCGGGCTCAAGGTCAGCCTGACGGGGATTGATAACAAACTGCTCGATTTCCGCGATAAACTTGGCGCTGCTGAAGATAAACTGGCCGTATTGAATGCGAAGGAGACGCGTTTGCTCTCTCTGCCCGACCAGGATGAAGTGGCAATAAGCAAGGGTAATGTCCGGGTTGCTGCCCTGGAGCTTGAGTCGGCCAGTAATGAGCTTGTTCGCGCCGAAGATCGCCTCGATCGCAAAATGATTTCGAAAGCCGAATATCAGAAAACTGTAACAGCATATGAGCTTGCGAAAGCATCCTGGGTGTATTCCGACAGGATGCTGGCGCTCGATTCTCTGCCTGCCTCTTCTCTGGATCTACGTCTGCTGGCGCTGGATAAGAATAATATAGAGATTCAGATCACAAAGCTTGAGGAGGAGATTACCGAGAATACCCGCATAGGTGAGATAGAGAAGCGCGGGGCATACGGGAAGGTCCATCGTATAGATATGCGTATCGATGAGGCAATGCAGTCGTTAACAAATACAGTCGTCACTGCTCCTATAGATGGATACATCATGTATTTGAAGGGATTCCGGGAGAGAACAATTGAGAGGGGAGAACGGATGTGGCGGAATTTCAACTGCATGCGCATCCCTGATATGACGAAGCAGGCATTTCAGGGGGTGATCATGGAGTCCGAGCGGCCATGGTTCTCAGAGGGCGACAGGGCATGGATCTCGCTTCCCGGCAGAATGAAGGGCACCCTTGCCGCCCGCATCGATTCATTTGGCTCGCTTTCACATGACCGTGGGGAGAAGAGTGGTGTCGATGGGGGCCGCTCCAGAGAATACGGGGTAAAAGTTTATGACGTGACCCTGCGGCTTGATGACGTGTCGAATGATTTGAGTGAAGCGATGCACGGTACTTGTGAGTTGGTCGCGGATAATCCTGTCACCGGTATCATGATTCCTCTCAGCTATGTCCGGACCAAAAACAAGCGGATGTATGCTGTGCTTGACGGGGAGCGCCTGGAAGTGACCGGATCGGTAGTCGGTGCCTGGTTGCTGATAGAGGATGAGTCTCTTCTGGGCCGCAGTATTTCACGGTTCAGTGAGAGTGATGATGTTGATGACAGCAAGACTATAGCTGATAGCGAAGTTATTTTCAGCACATCCGGCGTACTCACACCTGCGGATACGGTCGAACTGACTGTTCCGGATGTGCATGGATGGCCTAAGGTGACATGGTTGATACCGGAAGATACTGTGGTAACTCAGGGCATGCCGGTTGTAAGGCTCGATACTAAAGATGTTAAAGAGAATATTGATCAGTGGGAGACCTTGCTGATGGAGGCCCGCAGCTCTCGTGAGGCGAAGGAGCTGAACATCAGGCTGGCGGAAATGGCGCGCAAAAGCGCTCTAAGTACGGCCAGCAATGATCTTGAGATTGCATGGATAGATTGGCAGACAGCTAAACATGGCCTTGATAGCAGCAACATAGAGATGTCCCGATATAAATTGGCTCAGGCGGAGATAAAGCACAAAGATGCCGCGCTGGAGTTTGAACGGCTGCAGCAGCGCTCAATGATCTCTTCAAATGAGTTGTTTACGGCAGAGCGCAATGTATCCAGAACAAGACTGCGTAAGGAGTCAGCCACAATAAGCCTGAATGAGTTATTGAAGGGCACCGGAAGTGTGGAGGTTGAACGCAAGCGTGTGGCCTACGAGGAGAAGCGCCTTGGTTTGTTGACCTCGGCCCACACGGCCGCTCGCGACAGGTACAAGGAATCTATCAAACTGGTGGTTGAAAGGGGGACTGAATCGTACAGGGAGACAGGCCTTGCCGAGCGCAGACAGACTATAAAGAACCATACTATAACAGCCCCCGGCAATGGACTTGTACGGTATAGGAAGATCTGGAACGGGGGAGAGATATCTAAGGTGCGTGAAGGCAGTCAGGTTGGTGAGCATTTTACCCTGATGGATATCGCAGATGTATCTGAGATGACTATGCGCGCGGAGGTGCCGGAGCGTTATTTTTCGCAGGTTTCGCAGGGATTGCCTGTTATTGTGACGGTACCCTCAATGGGTGATCTGCGACTTAAAGGGTATATCAGCGAGGTGGAGTATCTCTTTGAACCGCAGAAACGCAACGATACGGAACGCGGGCTTTACTCATCTCATGAGCCGCTAGGGACAACGGTTTTTTACATACGGGTATCGGTGGAATCGATACCGGGAGTTAAGCTTAAGGTAGGTTCTGTGGGAGAGATCGTTGTGTTCAGATCGCCACACGATTCCGCTGAAGTGGAAGAGGAGGGTGAACGGGGAGAATCTTCCGGTCTCGATGTTCGAGATCCGCAGCCTGTAGTCAATAAGGGAAGCTCTGTCGCATCAGTTAGCGAGGAGCCGTCAGCATGAAAAAGAAAACAGTAAAGATTTTGTTGGTTTGCCTTGCGCTGCTGCTATCGGGAGTGCTCATTCTTCTTAGTTTACGCAATGATAAAGTCGATGAAAGTATGTCGGTTGTAGATGTTGTGCGTATAAAGCATGAAGGCACATTTCATGAACGTGGTGTATTACAAAGCAGTGCTACACTGCCGGTAGAACTTGGCTCTTCAGGTGAGATTCTGGAGTTTGTTTCCAGTGGGGATGAGGTCAAGAAGGGTGATGTTGTTGTCCGTGTCGATACCGCGGAGCAGGATGAGAAACTGCAGGAGCTCGCCTTCAACTTCGAGCAGCAGGAGCTGGAATATAAAATCCAGCTGGCCGAGCGTGAGGCCGTTGCCGTTACTTACAATAACCAGCTTGCTATTATTAGCAATAAACTAACGATGGCTCGCATGGAGGCAGAGATATTACAGAGAGGCCTGAGCGCTGATGAAAAGAGGTTGCTGGAGATTGCGCGGGAGCTCAACGAGCTGAATCTTGCAGATGCCCGTGATGCGCTTGAACGGCAGATTCGCTTGCTGGAGAAGGATTTTGTAAGTGAGCTTTCGGTTGACCCGAAGAGACGCAAAGTAACTTCGGCTGAGGCAGCTTTGCTGGAGAGCAATACAAAAATACGGATCCGTACGCGCCCGCCGAAGGAGGACGAACTGGTGGAGGTGCTTACGCGTATTGAGCGTTTCGAGGGAGACTTGTCGCGAAGTGAACGTGCTATGGCGCGTAAGCTTGATAAGGTTGATGCACAGTGCCAGAAGGCTAAATCTCAGCTTGATAAGCAGCGGCATGAGATGGACGAGTTGCGTGACGAGAGTGCCTGTGCGACTACCTATGCTCCAATAAGCGGTATTGTTAAGGTTCGTATGTATCGAAGATGGCGTGGAGGTCGAGGTTGGCATGAGTATAAGCCTGGTGTGAGCGGCAATCGCTTCGATAAGGTTGCAGATATTGTGAAGCCGGGTGAGATGTCGATTCTGGTTCTGGTGAATGAGAGCGATGTCAGGCGCTTAAAGGAGGGGCTTAAAGTCAGGGTTAAGGTGCCCGCAATAGGCAGCGAGGTGTTTGAAGGGGAGCTGGTTAGTC
>CAZAKU010000030.1:0-5769 GCA_964485765.1 uncultured Lentisphaerales bacterium | reverse complement strand
CCTCATCCCCCAGAAGCTCGACCCCTATCGATGAGACGACCCACCACACCCGCGTCACCTCAACAAACATACCCAGACCAAACTCCAGACTTAAGGTATCGTCAACACTGTAGGCTTCACGAAGTGGTGTAGCCTTATCTTCAGGCACGCCATAATCATAATCGGCAATATCCGAAGACTGCCATAAAACACCCACATTTGGTGATATTCCGAAAACCCCGAGCTGAAAACTTTTATTCAACCCCGCCCGCAGCTCGCCGCCCCCCATCGTATTAAGCACATCATGTGTGTAACCGAAAGTGGAATCAACTCCGCCGGGCAGCTGCGCAACCAAAGAGAGACCCGCCATCAGGGTATCCTTACGATCCCCCAACCCCTCCAGGTAGATGCTGCTATCCTCGTCATAAGAACCGATGCGATACGATGCTGTCGCTGCCAGTCGCAACTTGTCGCTGCCGATCAACCCTATCCCCAACGCCGGTCCGTAGAACTGAAACCGCTCCCCCATATAAGTAACCATGGGGATGACCTGATACACCCCTGATGAATCATCGCGATACACACTGCTTCGCCCAATCGCCCCCACCCCGAGACCGATCCTTCCGCGCTTACCAAGTGGACGAAAAAGGGAAAGGTCATGTGAAACCGACTCTCCAGAGTCTACCTCAAACACCGCACGCACAAACCTGGGCGGACCTTTAGGCCGATAGTCATTAGAGATAGCTAACAGTTCAATCGGTATCCCAATGAAATTCCGGTCAAGCTTGCCGTTACCATTCTCATCGTAATGTACCAATAGAGCGTATTTGCCTGAAGGCACATTTGTAATAGAGTAAATATCGCGTCCATCTAAATTGAATTCGGTGGAAAAAACCGGATCGCGAAAATCACCAAAGGTATTGGCCGTATCGAATAGGTGCAGATACAACCGGCCGGAAACCGGTGCGTCCTGCAGCCGTACCTGTACCTCAGAGACATCCGCGTTCGCAGTGCGCGAGCATACGGCAAGGGCACAGACAGATATAAACAAATATAACCGTGAAAAAAGAGGTGATTTACATTGTTGTGTCATAATAGTTTTATCCACTGCAGAGACCCACATGTTACGACTACTGCTCGCCAAGCATATCCTGTTTAAATGCTTCAATGGCAGCTGACAGAACCTTATATTCCATGCGACAGTCACCAAATCTATGCCGGGGAGCACTTTTCGTCAATGCTCTTATTGCCGTACGAAGACGTCCTGGTGTTTAAGCACGTTATTAAAATGTAATATCGATAGGTGCTATATAGCAGTATATGGTAGGATTGGTCGCATAGCGTGAAAAACGATGATGACTACCTCGCAGGAGACCCAACACAGATAAAACTCTTTCTTGACGGTTCCTTACGAGCGTGGCAGTCTGTCGACACGACGGTGCCATATATTCATTGCCGACGTAGCTGAAAGGCAATGAAGATGCGAAATGGCCTATTCTTTCGAGTGTATTAAACACGTTGTATACTGCAATGTCCCACGGGACACGAATATGGAGGTTAGCCGAATGCGCACAACTGAGCGACGCAAGATGGAAGAGTGCATCAGTACACTGGTGCTTCGTTATGGTTCGGAGAGATCCAGTCTATTACCAATACTTCAGGGGTTACAAAGTGATTTTGGGTACATTCCAACCCTCGCGATGCAGGATATTGGATTACAGCTGAAATTGCCGATCGCTCATATTTACGGTGTTATCTCCTTCTACAGTTTTCTTACAACATCTCCCAAGGGTGCCTTTACAATCCGGCTCTGCCGCACCATCTCCTGTGATATGGCAGGCAAGCAGGCTATCGCTCACCAGCTTGAGAATGAGCTTGGAATCACATTCGGTGAAACAACCCCCGATCACCTCTTCACACTGGAATACACCAACTGTATGGGGATGTGCGATCAGGGACCTGCCCTTATGGTGAACGACCAGATATTCACAAAAGTCACCACCGAACGCGTATATGAAATCATCAAAAAGTGCCGCCATGCGTCGAATAACAGCGCCCATGACATTGTGGGAGAGATGCCCACCAGCAGCAAAGAGGGCGGACCGGTTATATTCCACGAACTTGAATCGAACAGCGGCCTTAGCAACGCAGTCGCCCACTCTCAGGACGAGGTGATGGAGATCGTAACCGATGCTCATCTGCGTGGACGCGGAGGGGCAGGATTCCCCACCGGGCTCAAATGGAAAAGTGCCGCGCAGGAACCGGCAGACACACGTTACATCATCTGTAATGCCGATGAAGGGGAGCCGGGAACCTTCAAGGACCGTGCAATTCTGTATGAACGCACCGATGTACTGCTGGAGGGTATGACTATTGCGGGTTACGCCGTCGGCGCTACCGAGGGGATAATATATCTGCGCGGAGAGTACACCTACCTGCTGCCGCTGATAAATGCGGCACTTGAAAAGCGCCGTGAGTCCGGCAACCTTGGCAAAAAGATCATGGGGGTAGATGGATTTGACTTCGATATCGAGATCCGCCTGGGTTCAGGAGCATACATTTGCGGTGAAGAGATGGGGCTTATTGAGAGCCTCGAAGGGGAGCGTGGTGAACCACGCAACCGTCCGCCCTACCCTGTAACCCGCGGCTATAAGAACTGCCCTACGGTGGTAAATAACGTCGAAACCTTTGTCGCCGCCGCACACATTCTGGCAAATGGCGCGGATTGGTTCAAAGAGCTCGGGACGGAGCAGTCATCCGGCAGTAAACTGTTCAGCATCTCCGGTGACTGTGAAAAACCGGGACTTTATGAACTCCCATTCGGCATCACTGTCAGGCAGCTGATTGATATGACCGGAGCAACCAACACCAAAGCTGTTCAGGTTGGAGGAGCATCCGGGACACTTGTACCGGCCTCGCAGTTCGACAAGAGCATCGCCTTCGAAGGGATACCTACGGGTGGCTCAATAATGATATTCAATCAGAATCGCGATATGCTTGAGGTCGCAGAGAATTTCATGGAGTTCTTTACCGAGGAATCATGCGGACAGTGCACCCCATGCCGTTGCGGAACCAATAAGCTGCTTGAAGGGATAAGGATGCTCAAGCATGGAGCATGCTCGATGGATGAGCTTAAACACCTGATAAGCCTCAGCAAGAGCATGCAGGTGACATCAAAATGCGGTCTGGGACGAACCAGCCCCAACATTTTCTTAAATGTAGTGGAGCACTTTAAAGAGGAAACCATTGGTCGCCTGCCCGAAGAAGCAAAAGAGAGGAGAATGGCATGAGCACATCAACTTCTGCACCCGTCATAGAGGAGCTCAAAAAGAGCAATGCATGCGGTAATGACACAATTATCCCGGCTATGCCTGAACCTGATCCCTCACAGATGATTGAAATAACAATCAATAATAGCGCCGTCGAGGTAGCACGTGGGACAACGATTCTGCAGGCAGCCCAGATGACAGGGATCACCATCCCAACACTCTGTTACCATAAGGACCTTGAACCTATCGGATCATGTCGTATCTGTGTTGTAAAGGTAGAGGGACAAGCCGCTTTGGTAGCGTCCTGCGCATACCCCATAACGGCGCCAATAAAGATAAAAACCTATACGCCTGAGATTCGTCAGTCACGCAAACATACACTGGAGCTTTTACTCTCGAATCACTACGGACGCTGTTTAACCTGCGCCCGCAACGAGAACTGCGAACTGCAGCAGCTTGCAAGTGACTACGGAATCGATCTTTCGCATTATAACCAGCCGGATGAACCGGCTTTCGAGACCGACTCATCAAGCCCTATCGTCCGCGATATGAACAAATGCATACGCTGTTTCCGCTGTATGCGGACATGCCGCGATCTTCAGGATGTCTGCGGTCTTGCCGCAGCGGGACGGGGTAACGATGTTAAGGTCACAACATTCATGGACGAGGACATGGATGAAGTGCTCTGCGTTCACTGCGGCCAATGCATTAACCGCTGCCCGACAGGAGCCCTCTCCGAGAAGGATATGAGCGCTGAGGTCTGGGACGCTATTGACGACCCCGAGAAGCATGTTGTAATCCAGACAGCACCTGCACCGCGTGCCGCAATCGGAGAGCTCTTCGGGCTGCCCCCGGGGAATCTTATGACGGGACAGCTGAATTGCGCCCTTAAGCGCTTAGGGTTCGACCGCGTATTCGACACTAACTTCACGGCTGACCTCACAATCATGGAAGAGGGCACCGAACTGCTGTTACGGTTGAAGAAAGCGCTAGTGGAGAAAGAGGATGTTGCTCTGCCGCAGATCACATCCTGCTCACCGGGATGGATCAAATACATTGAGTGCTTCTACCCGGACTACCTCGATCACCTATCATCCTGCAAGAGCCCGCAGCAGATGTTCGGCACCATCATCAAGACGTGGTATGCCGACATGCATAAGATTGATCCGGCAAACATAGTCACCGTTTCTCTGATGCCATGCACAGCAAAGAAATTCGAGTGTGACCGCCCCGAAATGCGAGACTCGGGGTTCAAGGATGTAGACTACGTTCTTACAACCCGCGAGATGGCAAAGATGGTAAAGGAAGGTGGCATGAACCTCACCAACCTGCCCGAAGAGGAATTCGACAATCCCCTGGGCATTGGTTCCGGTGCTGGTGTTATCTTCGGCGCAACCGGTGGAGTTATGGAGGCGGCCATCCGCACTGCATACGAAATTGTGAGTGGAGAAGAGGTGCCCTTTGAAAACCTTAACATCATGCCGTTAAGGGGCCTTGATGGTGTTAAAACGGCGGAACTCCTGATTCCGAAAGCTGTAGACGACTGGAAATTCCTTGAAGGCGCAACCCTTAAAGTTCTGATCTCGAACGGGCTCAGCAATGCAAAGAAGGTTATGGATCTGCTTGCAAGCGGCGAACTGGCCGACTACCACTTCATAGAGATCATGGCCTGCCCGGGAGGTTGTCTTGGTGGCGGCGGTCAACCTATCCCAACTAATAAAGAGATCAGGGATCTGCGGGCAAAGGCTATTTATGAAGCCGATGCCGGACTGCCTATCCGTAAATCGCACGATAACCCGATCGTCCAGAAGATCTATGAAGACTTCCTTACTGATGGCCCCTGCGGACACAAGAGCCACAAGCTCCTGCATACCGAGTACACCAAACGCGGGCAGGAAATCGTATAACCTGCTCAACCGTATATAACATAAAGAAGCCCCGGGTTTACATCCCGGGGCTTTTATATGCCAAATGCCATCCAACAGGAATACTACGGAATTGGGTGCCTCTGTCGCTCGTGAATCGCAGTATGGACGTACACCGCTCTACTCAGCCATTATCTATGGTCATCAAGATGTTGAAGACTATTTACGCGCACAAGGCGCACGGCTCAACGAATGGGATCTTGAAGCCTTCAGGATATTAGGAATCAGTGTGGACGAAAATCCGCCAACTGCTGCACCGGACGCGTTAAAACCCGCGCACCCGTGAGCAGCAACGTTAACTTCTTGAAAATGTCTTGAAAATGACTATTGATGCGTACACACATTAGATGTACAATAAGATCATGAAGTACGAGTGGAATCCAGAGAAGAATGAATTGCTGAAACGTGAAAGGCATATCTCATTTGAGCAAATTGTTTTTCACATTATGCAAGGGGATGTCTGGAAAGAGACAGATCATCCGGACCAGAAGCAGTACCCTGGGCAACGAGTTTTCTTTATTATTGTCGATGGATATATCTACCTGGTTCCACATGTTATAGAGGATGAACAGATTTTTCTGAAAACCATAATACCC
>CAZAKU010000029.1:0-3138 GCA_964485765.1 uncultured Lentisphaerales bacterium | reverse complement strand
GGTTAACATGGTTGCGGCCCAGTTGGCCCGCATCATATCAGGTGCGGACTTGTAAGCCATTATCAGAGGTCCAACCGCGTCCTCCCAATTTCCCTGCGACAGGTAGCAGCGGGAAATGCCTATGTAAATATCCGTTCTGATATCAAATCCGAAGGTATACCTGCGCAGGGCATCGCGATACGCGGCAATAGCCTTATCTGCTTTGCAGGAGAAACGGATAGCATCGGCGCGATACACAACGGCATTAAGCCTCTTGGCACCGTTTGGGTATTTCTTTATGTAACGGTCGAATTTCTCGACGGCTGTACCGAATTCACCAATAAAGAAGTAACATACAGCAACCCGGTAGTAAGGGGTTTGCATACGGGCAATCGTCTTGCTGTCCCTACTGCGGCCCAGAGCGCTGATCAGCTCCTCAAGGTAGCCTATGGCACCCGAAAAATCACCGCTGTCGAGTGCTTTGGTGGCCGAGTTAAAGAGAGAATTGATCGTCTGCTGACCTTCGCAGCGCATTGCTCCGGCAAAAAGGATGGAACATACCGCCACCATAACGATCCGCATAACGAATCGTTGCAAACGCATCACCAGGTTTGAGTTACGAAAAACAGTCATCGACACCCCGGACTTAAACGCAAATTCAAAAGAGCAAAAAACGGCGAAGTCGGCCGAAGCCATGCCTCCGCAACTTACGATCACAAACCAAGCTACTCATGACCGGCACCAGAGACCACAACGCAACTCATTGGATAACAACATGTTATGACTTCATCGCATCCCTGCTGAAACTGTTCTTGCGAGCGCATGAACACCTCCAATTAGAGCAGAAGAACAACGACTTCAAAGAGCTAAATCCTAACTAAAGTTTTGTAACCGAAGTCGTGGAAAATACCACCATATTACAAAATGGGCAAGAAATTTATATTTAGGCAACGGGTACGGGTACTGGCGCCGGGCACACACTGTGCGGCAAACAAAAGGCAGCATAATTTTTGAAACTGCTCTAACCAGCTGGGAGCTATTCTGCCTTAGCTGCCAGCTCGTTTATACGCGAGTGCGAAAGTTCAAGCTGTTTAGCACCGGCGGCAGCCTTCGATTCGGATTCTGCCACCTGTGCACGTAATTTCTGCAGCTCCCCCTCCTGCGATTTCAACATCAACTGCAGAGATGACAGCTGTTTTGACAGTTCGCCTTTATCGGCATCCGATTTTAAAAGATCCGACTTCACCTTCGCGAGCTCAGAAGCCGCACTCTTCGCCGCGGAGGAGTTCTGCGCCAGCTCCTTTGCAATATCAGCGTTATGCTTCTGCACGGCGGCAAGCAACTCCTTTGCACTGCCCAGCTCACGCGCCATCTGCTTCTCACGCTTGATTACGGTACTGTTCGCCAGGTGGGCCATATCAGCTTTGGCTTTCAGTGAAACTTCCGAAGCAGTAAGTCGCTCGATATGGCCCCTAAGCTGTTGATTAACAATTCTTTGTGAATCGAGAGCGGTTGTTGCCTCTGCAAGTGTATTACTGACTATGTTGAGAGCGCTGCACGTTTTAAGCAGTCCCCCCTGCAGGATCGTAACGGTATCCACCGTATCGTTAACCTCCCCCTCGATCACACCTAACTGCTCCCTAAGCGCATCGTTCTCTCTACCAAGAAAATAGGAGGTAATGAACCACCCCGCAGCTGCACAAAGTCCACACAGCACAAGCGTTACCAAAACACGTTTCATCTGTTATTCCCCGATTTTCCCTAAACTCTAATAGTACACTCAATCAGTTTGCGGAGGTTGGTCCGGTCTCCGCCGTGGAGCACTGATCACTTCAAATAGTCGCCAATCGCCCTGATCCATCTCGTAAATGCCGCGCTCAATGCCGAACTGATACACTCCGGGCACACGCCAGTATATGTTATCCATAGCCGAACGTTCCCGGGGGTGTTTCACCAGCAGAAAAAGCCTCTGCCCCCAGTAATCCACCCGCAGCGAATTGAGATGAATATCCAGAAGGGGTACAAACATAGGGTCTTTATTGCCTGCAAGCAACCCAACACCATCGTATCCCAGCACAAAAACGCGTCCATACGGCGTAATCTTACGCACATAACCGGCAACATTCTCCACCACCTCGGCATCCTCTCTGTCTGCCCTGCTTTCGCTGGCTACAGAGGAGAACTTCTCGCCAATCTCATGAAAAGCAAGCACAAGCGGTATACAGGCCATCGCCACAGCCATCATACGTCTGTCGGCATGAAAGAGTGATGCCATCCAGCCCATAAGAAGTGCAGTGAGCACAAATGCCAGCAGCAGCGGGAGGTGCGAAAGCCACTCCAGGCCGCTTCCGCGGTAAAAAAGAGACATAAACAGGGCCCATCCGCCCAGAATGCTCAGTACCGCCAGACGCCCCTGCTTCCCGATCACACCGGCAAGAACACCAATAACGCAGATGCCTGCCAGAACCTTCTCGAGCAGCCCCATGCCGGCCAGGCCAAAATCTCTTCCCTGCCACAGCTCCGGAAGTGTCCTCACAAAGAACCATGGATCACCCATTATCAGCCAGTTTCCAAGGATCCAGACCCCCAGCGAATATACAACCGGCAACGAGCCTATCAGGGCCAGAGCGCAGAAACGCTTTCGCAAGGCACCGCTGGCGAGAGGAACCAACCCCAGCAGAATCATTGGGCCGAGCAGCCATGCAGCAAGATCCACCCCGCATAACAGCAGCAGTGCACTGCCGAACGACATTCTCACGAGGTAACGCAACTGCCCCGTCTGGGCCCACTCCGATGCATGGATAGCCGAATACAGGGCGAAAAATAGCGCCCAGGCATCTCCCCAGCTCACTAGTCCGAGACGCAGAACACCCGGAAAGATGAGGATTGCTATCATTACCGGAAAAGCCTCAAGCGCTGAGACTCTCTGCCGCAGGTCATGCCAGGAAACTGCAGCAAGAGCTACAACAGCCATAAGGCCTGTCAGCACAAAAGGGAGCGTAAAAGAGCCATTATTTCCGAAAAATGCCGCAGGAACCGTAATCAGCATCGGCAGCATGCCCCACCACACAGATCCTACCAGAGCCTGACGCCCGGAGGTCTCCCCGGCCACCAGCCGCGAAACTGAACCCGCCATTATACGGCCGGCATCGGTGACCT
>CAZAKU010000028.1:0-3526 GCA_964485765.1 uncultured Lentisphaerales bacterium | reverse complement strand
ATAATGCCTATTACCACAGAAAACATCAGAAATATCGCCATTATTGCCCATGTTGACCATGGCAAGACATCTCTTGTAGACCAGCTCTTCAGCAATGCCGGTATGTTCCGTGACAATGAGACTGTGACCGAAAGGCTTATGGATAACATGGACCTTGAACGGGAACGCGGGATTACAATCAGCGCCAAGAACGGATCTCTTACCTATAAAGATACATGCATCAACATAATCGACACACCGGGTCATGCAGATTTTGGCGGACAGGTAGAGCGTGTGCTGCAGATGGCTGACGGAGCCCTGTTACTCGTAGATGCACAGGAAGGGCCAATGCCGCAGACCTATTTCGTGCTGAAAAAGGCTCTTGCCAGAAACCTGCCTGTAGTTGTTGTCATCAATAAAATTGATAAACCCGCTGCGCGTCCGCACTGGGCAGTCGATCAGGTGTTCGACCTGTTTGTTTCATTAGAAGCACCACACGACATTCTCGATTTCCACGTTGTTTATGCATCTGCAAAGGATGGCTACTCCGGTAACGACCCCGACACGCTTCAGAACGATATGCGTCCTGTTCTTGATGCAATTGTAAAATATATCCCCTCCCCCTCCGGCGACAAAGAGGGCCCGCTACAGTTGCAGGTTGCCAGTATCGATTATTCATCTTTTCTAGGTCGCCTTGGAATAGGCAAGATCACGTCAGGAACGCTAACGTCGAACATGCCTGTGCTGGTCGCCAATACACATGGCAAATCGCAACCCGCACGGATAACCAAAATCTATCGTTTCAAAAGAAGCAGCAAGGTAGAATCAGAAACCGCGACACTGGGCGACCTTGTTGCCGTCGCAGGACTCGACAGCGTAACTGTTGGCGACACCTACACATCCCCGAGTGACCCCATACCACTGCCATCCCTTCCGGTTGACCCGCCTACACTCAGCATGAATTTCATACCTAACAACTCACCCTTCGCCGGGCGCGAAGGTACTTTTGTTACCAGCACCCATCTGTCCGAAAGACTTGAGCGAGAGACACTGTCGGATGTTGCGCTGCATGTTGAAGATCTGGGAGGAGCAGGCGGATTCAAGGTTTCAGGTCGTGGAGAACTGCACATATCTATTCTGGTTGAAAGAATGCGGCGTGAGGGTTACGAGTTCCAGGTTTCAGCCCCGCACGTAATCACCCGCAACGAGAACGGGAAGATAACTGAGCCCTACGAAGATGTAACGATTGACGTTTCAGAGGCATGTATGGGGACGGTAATCGAAAAACTCGGCATCCGAAAGGGGCTGATGCAGGATATGACGCAGACTGACGATATGGTTCGCCTGCGCTATATCATCCCTACGCGCGGATTGCTGGGCTTTAAGTCAGAATTTATGTCGGATACCAAAGGCATGGGTGTTCTCAGCTATGTTTATCACGGCTATGGAGAATATGCCGGAGAGATGAGGAACCGCAAAAACGGTGTTCTTATTAGCATGTTGACCGGCACAACCGTTGCTTACGCCCTCTTTAACCTGCAAAACCGCGGACGCCTGTTTCTTGAACCTGGCGTAGAGATATATGAGGGGCAGATAATCGGCGAGCACTGCCGCGACAATGATCTGACAGTTAACCCCGCCAAAGGGAAGCAGCTTACAAATGTACGCGCATCGGGGTCAGATGAAAATGTAATCCTGACTACACCCGCTCTCCTCAGCCTGGAAGACTGCATCGCATACATTAATGATGATGAGCTGGTAGAGGTCACCCCAAAAACCATTCGTTTGCGCAAACGCAAGTGATTGCATTGCAGCGCAGTAACTGCTGCGCTTGAGTAATCAGTTCCGGGTGTATATAATATGCACCCTACCGAATGGTTTAATGTTTTTGATACTAATTCCCTACTCTTAAGGAATCTGATAATGGCTAAGCTGCAACTAGAGCGTCCACTCGCTGTTTTTGATATCGAATCTACCGGGATCAGCCCGCGGGCCGACAGGATTGTTGAGCTTGCCATTGTTCGTCTTGAGCTTGATGGAGTTCGGAATGTAAAATCATGGCTCATAAAGCCTGGTATTCCTATCCCCGGAGAGGCAATAGCAATACATGGCATAACCAATGAGGCCGTTGCTGACTGCCCGGTTTTTGAGGATATTGCCGACGAAGTGTTGCTCTTCCTGCGCAACTGTGATCTTGGCGGATACAACTGCCTTCGTTTTGATATCCCTATCCTTGAAGAGGAGTTAATAAGGGTAAACCGCGATCTCGCACAGGATGACAGACGGGTTGTTGATGCCCAGCGCATATTTCACCAGCGTGAGCCACGTGACCTCTCTGCCGCCGTTACCTTCTATTGCAACAAAAAACTTGAAGGTGCTCACGGAGCCGAGGCTGATGCCGTAGCCACTCTGGATGTAATTGAAGGGCAGCTGGTTCGCTACGACGACCTTCCATGTGATATTGAAGCGCTGGACAAGTATTGCACACCGCGAGACCCCTTCTGGGCCGACCGCACCGGGCGACTGCGCTGGCTGGACGGTGAAATCACCATCAATTTCGGCAAGAAAAAGGGTCAGTCCCTGAAGTCCCTCGCAGTCTCAGATTCCGGATTCCTGAAGTGGATCATTCGGAACGATTTCCCGCGTGACACCATTCAGATTGTAGGAAATGCACTCAACGGCATCTTCCCAGAGCCCCCGAAAGTCACAGCTGAAAGCAAGCCGGGGGGAGTGGGCTGATCGAGATTTTCTCGATGTGATGTCCATTCTGAGAAGTAGCGAACTCGAACTGCAACCCAGCACTCGCGCTTTTCTCGTTTCACGCCCCTCCATCTTCTCATTGCCAATGGATTGAACAATATTTGCCAGAAGAGCAAGCCAATTTCGCATCAAAACCTGGTCGTTACGTCAAACTATTAGCAGGTCAACTCAACAATACCACATTATCCAGTTTCGCAAAGTCACGACTCGCCCTCCGCTACCTTCCGGCCAATCGACCGGCGGACATCATCCATATCGTGAGACTTACTGTTGGCAAAAGGACGGAGGACGCCGAACCACGACGGTCTTTCGTCACCCGACGGTGGATGCAGTACCCACGCATGGTGTCCGTCCATCTCTCTGCGCTCAAGAACAATTCGGTCACCGGGACGCAAGCCGAACTCCCTACAGAATTCCGCAGGAAACGTCGCTTGGCGCTTGCTTGTGAGCTTGATGGTTTGAATCGACATATGAACTCTCCTTACTTTGACATGAAAGAGTGAGGTAACACGTTTCACACGCAGCCGTCAAGGCCTGCTGGGACCGAGGCCTTTGCGCTGTAGGTCATTTCTCCCTATCCCTCATAATCGTAATCCTCCACTTCCCATCTCACCCGGCTCTCTCTACTTGGGAGTTGGATATTCCTTGCTGGCTGTTGGATATTCCACTCCATCCTCTTCATAGAATTACAGTTACCTCCTTTGAGCACCGCAAAATCAGGGGCTATCTGGGGTAAACTAATTTTGACAAGCTCATCCCACCCCTGAGAACACTGGGCTTCATGTAC
>CAZAKU010000027.1:0-2985 GCA_964485765.1 uncultured Lentisphaerales bacterium | reverse complement strand
GGATGGGTGCTCCCTGAAGCGTGTAAGCTGGGGATGGTTTCGGTAGCCTTTTGTCTTTCCCTGAAGCACAGCCTGAGCCAGCAGGCTTTCACGCCAGAGGGCCAGCAGCCCCTGTCGGTCCAGATAGCTTGGATGCAGAGTCCATAGTCTCATGATTTGTCCTCTTCGGTATTCAGGCTTTGTTCCGGCGGTGATTGGTTAAGAAGCATCATGCATCAGTGTCTGCGATTGAGGGCGATAAAGCGGCGGGGGGAGCTGCCGTGGATGCGTTTGAAGGCGCGGGAGAAGTGAAATGGGTCGTCGAAACCGAGTTCAGCGGCCACCTGTTTAATAAGCAGGTCGGAGTGCTGCAGCAGTTCCGCGGCACGGGTCATTTTTTTGCGCATCAGGTAGCGGTAGGGGGTGGTGTTTGCAAAACGCTTGAAGAGGCGGCAGATGGTGGCGGGGTCGGCATGGGCGGTGGCTGCAATTTCATTCAGAGAGGAGAGGGTAGTGTAGCGCTGGTCAATGAGTTCCCGGCAGCTTTTGTATGTATGCAGCGATCGTGGATTGTCAATGGGTCCATCAATTGTGAGTTCGGCAATGCGCAGTGACAGCAGTTGCAGGAGCAGGGAGCATGCCGGACGACTGAACTCTGAGTGGGCGCCCGCGCTGCGCTGAATGTCGTCGAATATCCCGCCGATACGTACGCGATCATCGACCTGAACGGGTGAAGAGAGCAATCCTGCCCGGTCAATCAGTTCAGGGGCCAGTTTCCCGCTGAAATCGATAAAATACTTGCTCATCGGTTTCTCGGGGTCCGTTTTGATCTTATGAGGAATCCCCGGGCGGTAGCTGAATGCGATTCCGGGTCGCAGCTCGTGATGTTGTTGGCCCAGAACGAGTTCACCAACTCCTTCGGCAACGAATTCAATGGAATAGTACCGGAAATGGCGCCTGTGAAGCGCCTAGTTAGGCAGACAGTGTTCAATTCCTCCGCAAACAATCGACAGGTCGGAGAGGGGGTCGGGTGTTGGATCGACGTAGTAATACTCTGAGCTTTGGCGAACCTGCTTTGAGAAGAAAGATACGGGGGGATCGGGCTCTGATCCTGATATTTTGCTGGATTCAGGCATTATATTCCGTGCTGTTTATGCTAATTTGATGGGAGGAGGCAGTATAGCACGCTGCTCACGGGATGACATCAAAAATTGGCATGTATGTGTCAATGGTGTCTATGTGGCGTCGTTTAGGACGATGGTACTATATGTCGTTTGGCGCCTTAACCCGTAACGGCTGTGCTATACGAGTTCGCAGCAGACTACTCATGAAATACGCGGGTCTAGGGGTGCGGGCTATGTTTGGCTGTAGTTTTTTGCAGAGTGTTATTAATGAAGTTTGGCGGGCAATTACCGCTGAGAGTTAAGTGAAATCAGGAGAAAGAAGATGGAAACTGTTCCAGAGACAATGACAGGTGCTTTTTTGCCGGGCGACAGCACGGTTGTATTTAAAGATGTAGCGGTTCCGGAGCCGGGTCATGGCGAAGTGCTGATTAAGACGAAGTCTTCGACTATTTGCGGTTCAGATATCCGCGCTATCTATCACGAGCATCTTGGTAAGGGGCCAGAGGGTTACCAGGGCGTAGTTGCCGGTCATGAACCTGCAGGTCAGGTCATCAAGTGCGGTCCGGGAATGCGTCGTTTCAAAGAGGGCGATCGCGTCGTTCTTTACCATATCTCAGGTTGCGGAGTATGTAACGACTGCCGTCGCGGATATATGATCTCATGCACCAACGATGAATTCCGCAAGGCTTACGGCTGGCAGCGTGATGGAGGGATGGCTCCCTACATGTTGGCGGAGGAGAAGGACCTGGTGTTGCTTCCCGATGAGCTCTCTTATACTGATGGCGCACAGGTTGCCTGTGGGTTTGGAACGGTATACGAAGGCCTTGAGAAGGTGGGAATCTCCGGAAATGACGCTGTGCTGGTTACCGGTCTGGGTCCTGTCGGTTTGGCGGCATGTATGCTGGTGAAGGCTATGGGCGCTTCAAAGGTGATCGGTATTGACGTGATTGAGGAGCGCATGGAGCTGGCCCGTGAAAAGGGGTTGGTGGATGAGGTCCTCATGGCTGGTCCCGATAATGTTGAGCAGGTCCGTGCATTGACTGGCGGAATGGGTGTTGAACGCGCCATCGATTGCTCCGCAAACGATAAGGCACGTCTGGCATGTATTCAGGCAACTCGCAAGTGGGGCAAGATTTGCTTCATCGGCGAAGGTGGTGCATGTGCATTCCAGCCCAGCCCGGATATTATTCATGATCAGAAGACCATATATGGCTCATGGGTTACAAGTATCTGGAAGATGGAAGAGCTGGTTGAGCGGATTGTACGCTGGGGTATCCGTCCCGAGGATCTGGTAACGCACCGTTTTGCTTTGGAAAAAGCCGATGAAGCCTATGCGCTTATGGCATCTGGTAAGTGTGGCAAAGTCGCCGTTGCGTTCGATGAAGAGATGAAATAGTCACCCGGAGCAGATAAAATGAGTATTGAACAGGAAACAATAGATCCGGCCAGTGTGCCGAAAGCCACACTTTATACCGGCGCCCAGATCCCGATGGTTGGTCTGGGTACCTTCGGGTCCGACCGCTTTACGGCGGAAGATATCGCTGACGCGGTACGTGGAGCAATCAAGGCCGGTTATCGTCATATTGACTGCGCAGCGGTTTATCAGAACGAGGTCGAAATTGGCGGGGCGTTGAAGGATGCCGTGGCTGATGGTGTCCCGCGTGAGGAGCTCTGGGTAACTTCGAAGCTGTGGAACGACAAGCATGCAGAGGAGGATGTGATTCCGGCATGCGAGAAGTCATTAAAAGATCTGCAGCAGGAGTATCTCGATCTATATCTCGTGCATTGGCCCTTCTCTAACTTCCATGCACCGGGGTGTGATGTGTCATCGCGCAGCGCTGACGCAACACCTTATATTCATGAAAACTTCATGAAGACCTGG
>CAZAKU010000026.1:0-3709 GCA_964485765.1 uncultured Lentisphaerales bacterium | reverse complement strand
CGGTCTAGCTGTCTATCGTCTCAATATGCCATTGTGGGTAGGTACGGTTATCTTTCTCCCGCTGCTTGTGCTTGCCGTTCGGATCGGAGTTGCATTCCCTCTTAATATTACGGGGCCAAATGCAGAGCAGTATTGGTACTTCATTCTTTTTGCCTACGCTGCGCTGGCATCCGTGGTGCCGGTATGGTTGCTGCTTCAGCCGCGCGATTACCTGAATGCTTATCTACTTTATGCACTCGTCATTTTTGGACTGGTAGGCATCTTTGTTTACAATCCCACACTGCAGTGTGATGCCTTTACAGGTTGGCAGGCGAAGAGTTTCAAGACGCCGGGCATGTTGACTATCTTTCCTATGCTTTTTGTTACGGTTGCATGCGGGGCATGCTCCGGTTTCCACTCACTTGTGGCTTCGGGGACCTCATCAAAGCAGATATCAAGAGAGCGCCACATTCTTCCGATAGGCTACGGATCCATGCTGGTAGAGGGGATTGTGGGCCTGATGGCGCTTGTCAGTGTTGCATACATGTCACAGGATGCCCTTACTGAATTCATGGCCACAAAGTCTCCGGTAGGCGCCTTTTCTTCCGGAATCGCTTTTTTCGGGGAGAAGATTGGAGTGAAGCAGGAGTACGGCGCAGTTTTTGTCTCCCTGGCCGTTTCCGCTTTTCTTTTAACGACACTTGACACGGCAACACGCCTTGCCCGTTTCACATGGCAGGAGCTTATGACACCCAGGCAGGATGACACAGAGAGCGGGAATCCGGCTCTTTTGACTTTGCGTTCTGAGCTGAAAAAGCCTCTAGTGGCAACCCTTATCTCGGTTAGTGTGGCCATGCTGTTGTGTACGGGAGGCGGGTCGGATGCCTTGTGGCCTGTTTTCGGTGCGTCGAATCAGCTGTTGGCGGCATTGACTTTGCTGGTAATTGTTTTGTACCTTTACAGCAAAGGGAAGAACATTTGGGTAGCAGTTGTTCCTATGTTGATTATGGTGGCAGTGAGTGGGTATGCCCTTATCTTGCTATTATTGAGTAATCTTGGTATTGGAGTGGGTGCTGAGAAGAATATTACACTTGTTATTGCTACATCCTTACTGTTGGTTTTGAGTATAATACTGCTATGGCAGGGGGCACGCTCTATGTGCTCTGCGCATGAATAATGTGTTAATGGAGAGTTATTTTGGCACGTGAACTTGCATATGTTTTTATAACGCCGTACACGATTCGCAAATCGCGTACCGGGGGTATTATTGCGCGTTACCTGGCCAGGACAGATCTGCGATTGGTGTCGGCGAGGATGTTCGGCCCCAGCCATGAGCTGGTAAAAGAATATGCGGAGTATGTTCGCACGTCCGACCCTAAGAATGTTGAAATCTGTGAAATGATCGCCGATTACGTTCTTGCCAACTTTGCGCCGGACGCTGAGACAGGCAGACCGCACCGTACTATCTGTCTGTTATTTGAGGGTGAAGATGCTATTAATAAAATCTGGAAAATCACCGGCAGCGTGACTCTTCGCTGGGGACGGGGCCAGACAATCAGAGAGACCTACGGCGATTATATTACCGATGCCGATGGTGCTGTAACATATTTCGAGCCGGCCGTGCTTGTTGTACCTTCAAAGGAGAGGGCCGCTAATATACTTAAAATCTGGGCGAAGTATATCGACTCTGACTCCGGCATTATCAGCAATGCCGCTGTATTGCGCAAAAAGGATGATGTTGAAAACACTCTTGTTATGCTTAAGCCGGATAATTTCCGCTACCCGAGTCTCAGGGCCGGCAACATTGTTGACTTACTGAGTGGTTCAGGGCTGAGGGTTGTGGGGTTGAAGATGTTTTCGATGACAGTGTCGCAGGCAGAACGATTCTACGGCCCTGTTTTGTCAGCTCTTGCTGAGCGCTTTCCTGACATCGGTGGCGAGCGCGCTGCCCGGGCATTGTCGCAGGAGTTCGGGTTTGATATCCCCGAGGAGCAGGTTCGCCCGCTCTGTCGCGATTTGGGTTTCACTTTTGCGCGTCACCAGTTCGAAGAGATTGTAGAGTTTATTACCGGTTACCGTCCCTCGGATTGCAGGGAAGAGGATAAAGAACGGTTGGGCAGGGAGTCCTGTCTGGCCATAGTGTATGAAGGAGTCGATGCCGTCAGGACTATTCGTGAACTGCTGGGGTCTACCGACCCGCGCAAAGCACGCCCGGGCAGTATTCGCCGTGAATTCGGCAGCAGTATTATGGTAAATGCTGCTCATGCTTCCGACTCCGAGGAGAGTGCCCGCAGGGAGATGGAAGTTGTGGATATAGGCAGCGACAGGATGAGTGAATATATAACGGAGTATTGTAAATGAACAGTCGGATAACATCGATCGCCCCATCGTTAACCCTTGGGATTACAAGTAAAGCAAAGCAGATGGCTGCCGCTGGTAAAGATATATGCAGTTTTGCCGCCGGGGAGCCAGATTTTGATACACCGGAGAATGTAAAAAAGGCTGCCAGTGATGCTCTGGCTGCTGGCCGCACCAAGTATGCACCTGTGTCAGGATTACCTGAATTGCGTAGCGCCATAGCCGAAAAACTCTTAAATGATAACGGACTCTCTTACGAGCCATCCCAAATCATTGTCAGTAATGGTGCAAAGCATTCCCTTTTTAACGTATTCATGGCATTGCTGAATCCGGGAGATGAGGTAATCATCGCGTCACCTTTCTGGCTGAGTTATCCGGAAATGGTGCGTATGGCTGGGGGGGTGCCCTGTTTTGTGGAGACCTCCGCTGATGCGGATTACAAGCTCTCACCTGAGCAACTCCGTAATTCCGTGACACCTAAAACCGTGGCAATCATTCTAAACAGCCCCTCTAACCCTATAGGTATCGTATACAGTGGCGATGAGATACGCGCATTGTCCGAAACCGCTGTAGAGCTCGGTCTTACCATCGTATCCGATGAAATATACGAAAAAATGCTTTATGATGGCGCTGTACATGTCAGCCCCGGCAGCTTCAGTGAAGAAATTCTTAAGAAAACTGTAACCGTTAATGGCTTCAGTAAGGCGTATTCAATGACAGGATGGAGGCTTGGGTACATAGCGGCGCAACCCGAATTGGTCAGCGCCATAACAGCCCTGCAGAGTCACAGCACCTCTTCACCGAACACTTTTGCCCAGGTTGGCGCCGTTGAGGCAATAAAAAATGCTCAATCATCGGTAACCCAGATGGTTGCCGAATTCGATAAGAGACGGTTGTATATGTTTGAAAGGCTTACAGCGATGAAGGGAGTTAAATGCGTTCGCCCGCGTGGTGCTTTCTACATGCTGCCCGATATCTCATCACTAGGTTTACCCTCCATGAAATTCGCAGATCGGCTGCTGGAATCGGAAGGAGTAGCGGTAATTCCGGGTGTTGCATTCGGTGTGGATGGCAATATTCGCCTGAGCTACGCCTGTGCAATGAGCGTGATTGAAGAGGGGATGGATAGGCTGGAACGGTTTATTTCTACCATATAGCACTTTTTGCTTGTGATTTATGCAAAAAAGGGTCAAAGTGCATCGTGACTTTGGATCGGCTATTGCCAGTGCTTGTCGATGTTGGATTGACGGATGACGCTTGGTTGGTTCGGTAACTATACTGCAACGCAGGAGGCAACATGATTAAGAGTGTATATTTGGGTTTGGCGGCTATTTTCGTGGAAGGAATGATTTCATCAGGCTGTCAGCACAGT
>CAZAKU010000025.1:0-6015 GCA_964485765.1 uncultured Lentisphaerales bacterium | reverse complement strand
GGCTTATGCCGATCATCGCCATCACGGGATCTTTTCCGCTATCCTCAACATCCGGCATAGCCGCCTCGTCCGTATCAATATATCCGGCTCCGAGCGTTATATCCGGATAGTAGCTTTTTCCGGCCAGCTTCACCCCGGCGGATTCTTTTTCCGCCAGGTTCCTGAGGGCATTGAGTTCAGGATTGGATTCTGTGAGTTGTGAGAAGAGGAACTCTTCTGAAATCTTTCTATCTGTGTACGGGATGCTCTCGGGCCATGATGGGTGCGCGTGGCCGGGCCGATTAAGTGCCGCGTTAAGCTTGGCCGCCAGGGGAGCCTTGAAGTCCTTAAGCGTGTGAAGGCTGTCCTCCAGCCGCCCGAGCTCGACCTGAGCCTTTATGACAGCGCTATGGCTGCCAGCGCTGGTTTTGAACTTACTTCTGGCGACTGCTTCCAGCTCCGACAGCAGCTTCATATTCTGTTCGGTAATCGCTATGGCTCTGCCCAGATAATAGTATTCGCTGTAGCTCTTTTTTACCGAGTAGAATAACCTCAGTTTAGCTGCTTCATAACGTTGGTGTGCCGCTTCAGCGTCTTTTGTTGCCACATCACTTCTGAGTCCGAGAGTGCCGAACCATGGGAATTTCTGTGAGATTTCGAATTTTTGTTGCTGTGGGCCAACTCGTGTCTCTACCTCTTCAATGAAATAAGTGTATGTAAAGCGTGGGTCCTGTAGTGACTTTGCCTGGGGAATGCGCTCAAGGGCCGCCTTCCATGCGTTAAAAGCCGCTTTCAGCCCGGGGTTGTTCATTGCGGCATATTGAAGATACTCAGGTAGGGTAGATATCTCTTTTGCGTCTGTGATGGAAGTGTCTCGTTTGTCTCGCTGTTCTGTCTCAATGTGTGTCACTTCTTCTGCTCCATGCAACACACATGTGAAAAGGGCTATGCTATACAGAATTGCTGCTGAGACGGGGATCTTCATGAGATTCTCCTCATTTGCACATACGCTTGATTACCTTCATAAGCTCCCTGATCTTCTCGTCCATGTCGGGCTTTGATCTGCTCTCAAGGGTCTTGGTAACGCAGGTATCCAGATGTTTTTCGAGTATTTTGCGTGCAACAGCAGCTAAAGCCGACTGAACTGCCTGTACCTGAGTGATGATATCGATACAGTACTCTCCCTCTTCAATCATGCGGGTCAACCCCCTGACCTGACCCTCTATGCGTGCCAGTCGTACCCGGTTCTCATTGTGGGTTGTTGTATGCGGTATTATGCTCATTTGTCTCTCTCCATAAGTTCTGTAATCTTACGGAGCATTAAATATACCACCTAGGGGTATTGGGTATAAAGACAATTCATATGTGGCCGCAGGTGCAGGGCGTTTATTACGCGAGACTTTGGGCGGATCCTGTCACTCCGCCACGACGGCGCTGAAATACAAATTCACGTTGATCGGTCGGATCCGACCGATCTCATTCTTTTCGGCAACTGATATTCTCCACCCGAACTTGCGGGCAGAGAAGCGGGTCCCGGATTACCTCTTCCGTGAGCTCCAGCGGATGATGCTGCGCAGGCCGCTGCGTTCGAACTGCATTTCGATTTCGGTTGAAGAGAATTTTTCGAGGAGTGCGCCGGTTGATGTCTCTTCGGAGAAAAGAGGTTGACGGGGATCGAAAACGGAGCCGTAACTGCTGCTGACAACATGTCCGTCTTTCACCTGCCATTCACCGTTCTCGGGGTGACGCGGAGCGTAGCCGAAGAGTTCGGTGTGGCGTTTAATCATATCCGTTTCGGTTGCGTTGCCGGACCACACCAGCGGGAAGAGATGACCTGCGCCAAAGAGAGCCGAATCTCTCTGCTTCTCATGTGCTGCGGTAAACAGTGCCCGCGATTGCTCACTGCAGGCCTCAGGATGGACCTCCATGCGGGCAGTTGTGAGAGCACTTTCACGGGCCCCTGTGATTTTGTGATCATCATCCCACGGAATGTTGCGAACAACTAACCAGCGATCTTCAACGCTCAGGCCGAACCTGAGCTTGATGCTGTTCATAATGCTTATAACCATTGTCCAGCGCTGCTGACCGTCGATGCGGTAGGATGAGGTGCTGAACCAATCGTCGCTCTCCAGGTTCCTGATATTACGTGAGGAGCTTTCAAGCAGAGAGAGCACCTTTTGCGGATCGTGTGTCTCTATCATAATGGAGCAGGGACGTGTGAATATTGTGAGCAGCGACGAGATTGCGATTACCTCTTCTCCTCCATTGCCGAACATACCGCCTCCGCCGAAAGCACCTATAATATCCCCGCTTCCGAGAGCGATGACGGGATCGGCATCATGTACGGCAAGATGAATGCCGGGGCCCAGCAGATCGAATATGCGCGTATCAATGCCGCTGTAAGCCGCAATGCCTATAGCCATCTCGCCTAGAATCTCCGACCATATTCGGGGGTGCAGGTTGACGGATGCTAACAGTACCGGTGGCGGCTCAATGACGGGCACCTGCATTTTTCTGCCGCTTTCAGCGGAGAGAAGTCCCTCGCGGAGCCCTTCATAAGCGCTGCTGTCGATTAGCGGCAGGATGAAGGTATGCAACTCGAATTCTCCCTGTGAGTCTTCGGTGAGCCGTATCGCTATTGGGTCGAAAAATTCCCGCCAGTACCGGTTGTAGGCGTCTACATATATGCGGTAGGTTGCGGCCTCGCTCTCGCTGATCTCGCCTACGGGTTGTTCAAGCAGCGTGACCAGGTTATTCAGGGTTCCGTACGATTGTGAGTGGACGATTCCATCGGCTCCGATCGAGAAGTCGCTGATATCCAGCTTTTCGGGCAGATAACCCAGCGATTTGAGTTTTGTGAGATCGGTTACCCGGCCGAATCCATCGGCGTAGGCAAGCATGGCTGAGGCTGTGATTACCTCCATAGCGGCGCGTTTTTTGACACGTCGGGCCTGGCCGATCTTTACCCGAGGCCCGGTGAGCCGCCTGAGAAATGAGTCGGACAGGTAGATATATGCGCTTGAATCCTGCGATACCGGAAGTTGTGAGATCATAAAGCGGAATTCATCGCTATGGGCCATTCCGTTGCGTGTGTTGTGCAGTTTTACACATCTCTCTACCTCACCCCGGTTTGTTCCTATTATGAAGAGCGAATCTATAGAGGTCAGGTAGGCTTGTCGGCCGGAGGGGGTTGGGAAGGCTGTAATGCTGCCCGGTTTGGCACCGGGTGCTATCAGCGCCGTGAGCAGGGAGACAGACGAGCTCATGCGTGCAGCGACAGTGATATCGGTTCCATCAATGAATAGTGCGTCAGACGCCATCAAGATACACTGGTCGACCCAGCCGCTATTCACGATCTTCTCGAGTATAGGGCGCGGCAGGCCCAACCGTGCGAGATGACGATCGATAATGCGGTAGTTCAGACGCCTTCCGAGTGCTGTTCCTCCAAGCTGTGCAATAAATTCGGCGCCGTTGTCGATGAAGGGCATAATCCGCTTCGGATCTGGCAGGTAAAGCACCATGCGGTTGGTGGGGCAGAGCTGAAGAAGCTCCGGGGCCTGTATGTCGGTGCTGCCGATCATCTCCCTGAAGGGGTGGGATTCCGCCTCTACTCCTTCAATTGTGTCGATGTCGATGCTCTTCGGCTCATTTTGTGTGGAATCGTCCTGCAGCACCTGCAGCTGCATTGTCTCCTCTATTGCGGCCCGACCTCCCAGCAGCGAGTAGGCTGAGGGAACGGGACTGTTTCTGCGACGCCTGCTGAAGTTGCTTCGCTCTGCGGCCTCGCTCCCCCATGCAGCGAGGATCGCGGCCTCGCCGTTTAGGCTGTAGACGCTCCAGTGGATCTGCCTGTTTTTTGACAATGCATCAGCCAGGGAGGATTCAGCAGGTGCATCTTGTGCATTGATGATAAGGGTGGCACAGCTTTGGTTCAGGGCGTTTGTGAGGGAGAGCTTAAGTTTTGGGAGTTCGCGCGTATTGGCAAATGCCAGGAGATTGTAGTCAAAGGTTTCCGGTGTCTCCTCGGGTACTTTCGGGTGTATCGGAGTGATCTTCTGCCCGTATCTAGCGATGAGTTTCGGGTCAATCTCTTCTCTGACACAGGTACGGTCGGTGTAGAGCACCCAGTGCTTGCCGTCATCGAAGTAAGGACGCAGCTCGAAGGCGATTATTTCGAGTTTTGCTTTGTCGATATTGCGATCAGCTAAAACTTTATTCGCGCCCTCTACTATGCTCTTGTAATTAAAGACAGCATCGCGACAGATGTAAGTGAAGGGGCCCTTTAGATCCTGGTCCATGCCTGACCAGGGAGAGCTTGTGATGGCATTGGTGGCGTTTTGGGCATTCCATTTGTCCAGAAGGTTATCGCTGGCAGGCATACGTCCCTGATTTTTGATGGCGTAGTTGTGGTACATCCATCCGAGTCGCTGGATGTGCCAGCGGGAGGTATTTACACGTTTTGTTATCTTGGCTTCACGCATACGGGAGCCTTCCAGAAGGGCAATAACTCCCTCAGGCGGGGGGAGATATGCTTCGCGTATCCCCTTGGGCAGGGGCAGCTCTATTCTCCAGATGCCATCGGAGGGTAGCGTTACCGTAGCTCCGACGATTGTGTGTGTTGAGCCCTCACGGGTGAACTGTTTTGTGTTAATGGCTTCGTAATCGAGCGCCAATACACCTGTGGTACATAGTAAAAGTATGACTGTAAGCTTTTGCATTCTTCTCTCCTGATTGCATTGTTTTGGTGGCAGAACTGCGTTATGCGCAGTTTGATCACAACTTGTTACGCAAGTACCATGCCGAAAAGCATGATAAATAATCAAGATGCCGTAGTGCACTCATCCATAAGGGTTTATAACAGTAGCGCAAAATAAAGCAATAAATATTATGAGGTGGCGCACAGGCGGAATGTAGGGGGTATGTGCGTTTTATGTATAGTCACTCCGTTGTAACAATAAGGATGTTTGGTGCTGTTTCATATTCTAGTGCCCTCTGCGTATTTGTTTCATATTTGACGTTTTAGGGGTTTACCGCTAGGGTTGCTTATCGATCTGAAGATGATTGATGGCAATGATTCTTGCCACATTCAACCAAAAACAAATTTACTGAGAAACAGACCATGCTTGATTTCACTAAAATAAAGCGATACCCGATAGCGGAGAGACTGAATAAGTTTCATATGGATGCCATGATCCCTCTGGACCATGATGTTGCCTCAGATTATGAGGGGATCATCGAACTTTCACAGAGGATTAGGGATGCCAGAGCAGGGGGCGGAAAGGTCATTGTGATGCTCGGCGGCGCGGTGATAAAAGAGGGATGTTCGCGTGTCCTCATAGATCTGATGAAGCAGGGCTGGATTGATCATCTTTCGGGGAATGGCGCGGTATCCATTCATGACTTCGAGATCGCCATGATCGGTGAGACCTCCGAGGATGTGACCAACGGTCTTGCCGATGGCACATTCGGCATGGTGGAGGAGACCGGGGCCCTGATGAACGGGGCGATCAGCGATGCCGCTGCCAGAGGGGAGGGTTACGGTCGCGCCATGGGCCGGTTAATCGAGCAGCAGAATCTGCGCTATAAGGAGGAGAGCGTGGCCTACACTGCCTACATGCTCAACATTCCCTTTACGATTCATGTGGCGATTGGTGGCGATATTATTCATCAGCATCCCTCCTGCGACGGGGCGGCTCTCGGGGCGACCTCATTTGAGGATTTCAAGATTATTACTGAATCTATATCTGAATTGCGTAACGGGGTCATTCTGAATATCGGCTCTGCGGTTCTTATGCCGGAGGTGTTTCTGAAGGCATTGACGATTGTCCGGAATCTTGGCGTTGATGTACGCGATTTCACAACAGCTAATTTTGACTTTATGGATATGTACCGGGCGCGTACCAGGGTGGTTGAGTGGCCCAAAACCATTGGTGCCACAGGAATAGATATCAGAGGGGATCATAAGCAGACCATCCCCGCGCTGCACCGGGCGTTGGTTGGGTGAATGGAGCACATTTCTGCGTGCCACCTGCGCTC
>CAZAKU010000024.1:0-3025 GCA_964485765.1 uncultured Lentisphaerales bacterium | reverse complement strand
GAGTAGATCAGGTGTCCCTGTCCTGCTAACATTGGGGCCTGCTCTAACGTGCTCCCCTGCCAGTATTCGTCGTTATCGGTCCATAACCATACCGAGCCGGTGAGCTCGCCGGTCCACCTGCCCCGCGTGTGCACAACACCGAACTGGGGTCGAATGGTGAATCGATTACTGCCAAGATTTATCAGGCGGTCTTCGTCATACTCCCCTAGCGGCAGGCCCAGGACGAGTCCGGCACCCACAATGGTTTCGCTCTGCTGTTTCGCCCTGTACTCACCAAACTCCTTACCTTGTAATGGTGGAGCACCATGGAGATTGACCGCGAAGCGGACGGTGGGGTCCGCAAACCCGACTCGTGAGGTGGCGGCGGGAGTTCCATCCAATATGCCCTCCCACTGCCCGCGCACATAGGCACCCGCAAGGTCTACCCGTGCTGACTTACCCAGAAGCTCAAAGGTATGGATGTAGCTGGCTCCGTATGTCCCAGATCGACCGTGGCATCTTCAAGTTTAAGGACGGGATCAAGCAGGATGTCGCCCGTCGTGTACGCAACCGCGGCCCCCGCGATATTCATCTTCATGGGGAGGTGACTCCAGCGGCGCGGCACCAGGTCCTGGGCAGAGACTCGCTGCATAAAGAGGAGTACTATGACAGCAAGAACGGTCAAGGGGCGTGTGATCATAATCTTAGTCCTATCCATCGTTCGTCAGGTAGTGAGGCCTGTCCCAAACACTGGACAGAATCTCAAGTGTTTGCACTCTCTTCTGTTTATGTACCTCTGGGAGTAGCTACGCCATACAGTCACCTGCTGACAAATAACCAAGAGAACTATGCGTTTTTTGACGGCTAGAATCAACTCTTCAGTTTGCCACTATCCCCTTTTTATCCCCTTTTTAGGGAAAAAGCTTGGCAATTCCATTGTGAATGATGCAGAATATCGGGGAACAGGTCCGGTATATAAAAACAAAAACATAAATATAAGGAAACCACATCATGAAAGGTATTCTAAAAAGTGTTCTGATGCTTTCAGTTATTGCAATGATAATGCCTGTATATTCGGGTGCTCAGGAGGAGGAGGAGTGGCAGTGGATAATAACTCCATATTTCTTCCTTCCTTCGATCGATGCAGATTCCACTATTGCAGGGCAGACGACATACATAGATGCCAGTCTGGGGGATATTCTTGATACCTTCGACGTTATGTCGCTCTCTTTGCGTACAGAGGGCTGGAAGGGTCAATGGGGTTTTGTCCTGGACGGGACATGGACCGATATGGATGGCGATTTCGGACCTGATGATGTGGTTAACGTTGATGTTGAACAGTGGTATGTGGATGGCCTTGCCGGGTGGCGCAATCTGTCGGATGAGGGTGGGATGATGCCAGCATGGTGCGATATGACAGCTGGTCTGCGCTATAATTCATTCCGACAGAGTATTGGCCTTCCTATGGGATCACTTGGTGGAACTGAAACATGGACTGACCTAATGGTTGGTACTCGTGGTGTTTGGGCGCTTTCCGATAGATGGTCTCTGGTTGTCAGAGGAGATATCGGCGGTTTTGGTATTTCTGACTCTGCTGATCTTTCGGCCAGCGCAACAGGCGGTTTTAGCTGGTTGTTTACCGAAGCGTGGAGTGCCAACCTCGGGTATCGTTACTATTATTTGGATTACGAGACAGAACGCAGCGATGGAACATTCGGCTTTAAAGGTGAAGAGCAAGGTCTTTGGCTGGGTGTAAGCTGGCGCAAGTGAGGTGTCGGATGAGCGTAGCAAAATATATACTGTTATTATTAATGGCCGCCATGGCTTTTGGCTGTGCAAATAACGCCGGGGGGCGGGTGGCTCAAGGCGCCGCTCGCGGTGCAACGCATGGACTGATACAGGATAAAGCCAAGAATAACACGCGCGCCGGTGCGGCGCATGGTGCGGTGGGCTCAGCGTTCCAGATTCGTGATGAGGAAAAAGCCAAGAAAGTGGTGCCGAAGTAAGATATGGGGGCGGTTGCTGCCGTATGCATCCTCCGGCAACGGTGGGTGGTTTGGTGTTCAGGCAGTAACCTTCCACCAAACTTTGTCGCGAGCTTTGTTCTGAGCTTTGTCGCTCCCAGTTAAAGACACATTGAGCGTGAAGGATCCGGTGACGGCCATCCAACCTGCCGGTTTTATATAGGCCGGATCAGGCGACGGACCATTGGAACTCCCCCATTACCTCATTAGTGAGTGTAATCCGGTCACCGGAGGCAAGTGCACCTATGCCGGCGGGAGTTCCAGTGTATATAAGATCGCCGGGGATAAGTTTCCATGCTCTGCTGATGGCGATCAGAAGCTCCGGGATCGGGAATATCATGAATTGGGTGTCCCCCTCCTGGCGTCGCTCGCCATTGATGTCGCAACTGTAGCGGATCTGATCAAGGTGCGGAAATTTTTCGATGGGAGTAAAGCGCCCGACAGGCGCACTTCCGTCGAATGCTTTACAAAGCTCCCAGGGCAGGCCTTTGGGGAGAAGCTCGCTTTGTACGTCGCGCATGGTTAGGTCTAACCCCAGTGAGAGTCCCGCTATAGCTCCCTTAGCATCTTCGGGGTGTGTTACGCGCCCCTCTTTGCCTATAAGCACCACCAGTTCGGTTTCGTAGTGAAAGTCCCTGCCGTGAGTGGGCGGTACGAGGGTTTCCCCCTCAGGGACCAGGCTGGTATAAGGTTTCATGAAGATCACAGGTGCATCCGGCCTCTGGTCGGTTAATTCACGGACGTGTTGAACGTAGTTCCGTCCGATGCAGAAGATCCGTGTAGGGGTGATAGGGGTCTGTTCAAGGAGACTTTTCATAATGTCTGGTGTTCCTCAAAACATGTAAGCGTTATCTCCGTCTTGCGTCTCGACGGGTAACAGCGGGTTAAATGAATGGAACTCATGCCGCGTAGATTACCGCGTTTGCGGCCAGAGGCCAATCCTGTTTTTATGTGGGAAGGGTGACATCCCCGGCGTTTTCTGCTAACATCTCCCCATGAAATGCGGTTTACTATCTGTTGTG
>CAZAKU010000023.1:0-8066 GCA_964485765.1 uncultured Lentisphaerales bacterium | reverse complement strand
ATACTCCACCTTACACATTGACCGATAAAATCCTTGGGTTGGTTGAGGAGATCGGGGAGCGGTTGGGTTGGTATGCGTGTTGCGGGGAGCGTGAGCTGCGATTGCGTCGCGTCAATCGTGTGCGTACGGTTCACAGTTCCGTAGCGATCGAGGGTAACACCTTATCTGAGGAGCAGGTCTCTGCTGTTCTGTCCGGGAAACGCATCGTTGCCCCTCCGCGGGAGATCCGGGAAGTAGAGAATGCACTGAAAGCCTATGATCGACTGAACGAGTGGCGCCCTGCAAAAGAGAGTGATCTACTGGAAGCGCATGCTGTACTCATGGAGGGACTGCTGGATGGCGCAGGACGTTACCGTACCAAGAGTGCAGGTGTGATGGGGCGAGAGGGTGTTCTTCATATCGCACCTCCCGCCGACCGGGTGCCATATCTGATAAAACAGCTTTTGGGGTGGCTCGACACGGAGAGCTGTCATCCCCTGATTGCCGGGGCCGTTTTTCACTACGAGTTTGAATTTATTCACCCGTTTGAGGATGGCAATGGGCGCATGGGACGCTTGTGGCAATCATTGATTCTCAGCCGCTGGAACCCTTTGTTCGCGGAGGTCGCCGTTGAGAGCATGGTGTATGACCGTCAACAGGCTTACTATGTAGCGATTAATCAGAGTAGTGCAGAGGCCGACAGCGCCCCCTTCATTGAGTTTATGCTGGATGCGATTCTGGAGACGCTGAAGAGCGACCAAGTAAGCGACCAAATAACCGACCAAGCAAAACGTCTTATTAGCGAACAGCCAGGGGTACACTCAGGGGTACAGTCAGGGGTACAGTCACCAATGGCGATGGCCATTCTCAGAATTCTCGAAGCAGGTGTTTGCAGCAAGCACGAATTGGCGTTGGCTCTCGGGAAAAGTAAACGTACAAGATATCTTACAGATTTGATCAGGAAAATTCGGAGTGCTGGATATATTGAGAGAACAATTCCAGAGAAACCGAACAGTCGATTGCAGAAGTATCGTCTGACGGATAGGGGAAGAACATACTTGGCTTAGTCACAGCCTACTTCCCCACGCTTCGCACTTCACATACTTTATGAAATTGCGCTTACGCTTATACTCGGTCGTGATTTGTGTCAACCAGGTGTGGAATTCCTCCTCCCTGTTGAGTCCCTTCATGAGAGTATGAGTGCGCCCGAGGAACCCGACTGCTTCCTCGTAGCTCCCGTTGTTGGTCCGTTCAATGAGCGGCACAACCTGGCGGCGGTAGATTTCAATTGCATCTTCCGGGTGGCTCTTATCCCTGAGCTTGGCCAGTTTCAGCCAGAGATGGTTGGAGCAGCCGCCCTGAGTGGCTTCTGCCCATGCCTCCTCCTCATTCTCCTCCCAGAGCAGAATGGAGACGAGCAGTGTGTGATCGGGTGACCGCGGCGCCCAGTATGCGTATGCATTTATCTTCCGTGCCGGCTGCCCTGCCTGCTCCTTGTCAAACTCGGCCTTCTGTTTTCTGATGTCTCTTCGTATATGGGCAAACGCTTTCTCCCGCCACGCATCCCAGCATTTCCGTTTACGTGCGTATTTAGCCATGTCCGTGTAGCTATTCAGCGAGATTGATTCCACAAAACTGTCCCAGATCATAGCAAGAGCATCGTCGGGCCGTTTTGCGCGCAGGTATTCATCGGCAAGAAAACTGCGAAACATAGACGCTTCTCGGTCTGTTGAGGCCTTCAGTCCCCTCTCTGCCCATTCGCGCGCGAGCTTGTACTTGCGTGCCGAACGACAATGTTGCGCAATTAGGTGATAGGTGTCAGAGTATGACAGGTCTCGGCTGAGTATTCGAATAATAAGGTCGAGGTCATTATCGCTCTCGGCAAAATCTAGCATCATCTGCTTCAGTGTGCTGGTACGGCCGTAGAGCTCGTCGTCCTGCTCCTCTTCGCCGATAGAGGGCAGCGCCTCCCATTCCCTTTTGACGACCTCACGGTAGTGAGCGCGACCCTCTTCACCGAAAATGTCGCGGTATGTTTCGTATGCATCGTAGAACATATCCCAAGGGGAATTGATTGTTCGCGAGACTATGCGTTCCGCCAATGCGAGCGGCTCAGGTTTTGCAATCGTGCAGGCCTCGAAATGGAGTTGATATAATTCATCGCGAATCATGCCCATGCAACCGTCGGAGTCATCTATACGCCCGATATACTTCTCCCAGAGAGCCATTGCGTATTCAACAATCCCGATAAGCTGGGCCGCGTATTTCGGCGTCAGTATTATGCGGAGTCGGTTAAGGGCGCATTCGACTCTGTGGGTGTATACAGCGGTTTTGTTCCAGGGGATGAACCCACGGATTCTCATAGCCTGACGCAGATCACGCTTGATCTCTGATGCATTGATTGATCCTGTATCTGCGGCGGTGCTTAGAGCGACGCGTGTCAGGCGAGGAATTTTCCGTTTTGCGCTCATCACTCTCCTACGTTTGTAATAATGAAATAGGAGTGTGTAGTCCTTATACACTCCTCCATGGAGACCGCGGGAAACAGTAAGGGAATACCGCCTGTTTGGTCAATATGCAACATGCAGGCGCAATATCTCCACCGTGGCTCTTGTGGCGCTAATGAGCAGAACTCTCTAGGAATTCTCGAAGTCTCTGAAACTAATGTTTGCAGTAATCACTTCTGGGTCCGATTGAAGAGGCCCGGAAGAAGCTGCTTGCGCCATAACATCTGCCTATCCTCCCTGTTTTTGTGATAGCCCTATTTTAGGTAAGGTTAAGGGTGTCCTGCGTCTGTAAGTTGCAATACTTCCTATGTGCCGGCAGAATGCGTATATTCTCAGAATTGAAGTGCGTTATTTGTCGGGATAGTTTACGATAACAATCATTATTATTTTTGGAGATAGTGTGATATGAATCATAAACTGACTTTATGTCTGCTCCTTTCGGGGCTCTTGTCGGGATGGGGATACGCAGAGCAGGTTTTGCTACGCGGCGGTACCAAGGTAGATGCTCCGATTGTTAAAAAAGATGGCCGTATGACGGTTCTGGATCTTGGGTTTGATCTTCTGCGCATACCGCATGATGAGATTCTGCGAATTACATCGGATGTTACGGACTCTGACAAAGCGGAAGAAACAGATGCAGAACGCCTGTATGTGACGCGCCGGATGGAGCGGATGAGTACCAGTACGGCATCAAGCATGTTCTCCTCCTCTGTGGTTCTTGTGCGTACTCCGTCTGGCAGTGGCTCTGGTTTTTTCGTGAATAAAGATGGTTTTTTGCTTACTAATTTCCATGTAATTGCCGGTGAAAAAAAGATCACGGTAACCCAGTATGTACAGGAGGGGACCACCCTGAAAAGGGAGGTATACAGGGATGTAGAGATCGTGGCCACGGCTCCGTTTCACGATTTGTCGGTTTTGCGTGTAAAAGAGCTTAAACACGCGGTCGAGCCGGTAGTGTTTGCCCCGGAAGATATTGTGACGGTGGGGGAAACTGTTTTTGCGATAGGGAATCCGATGGGATTGGAGCGCACCCTCACCGAGGGCGTCATAAGCCAAACCGGGCGCCTTTTTGAAGGGATCATATATCTTCAGCTAGATGCACCTGTGAATCCAGGCAACTCCGGCGGGCCGCTCTTTAATTCACGCGGACAGGTAATTGGCATTATTAATATGGGTGCTCCCTGGATGGAGGGGCTGAACTTTGCTATTCCGGTACAGCATGCCAGGTATGTGCTGGATCACATCAGCTCCTTTGCCTATGACCCCTCGAACTCAACTTCCGGATATGTGTACCCGGCTCCGCCACGGCGAAGCAAGCCGGGCAGTGTTACTGAAAAAGACAATAATAAGGAGAAGTAAAATGATGAAGGTTCTAAGAGTTGCTGCCTTGTGGATGTGTATGGCTGTTTGCAGTGCGTCTGCTATTGAACGTATGGCTCTATTGCCTGACGGAAGTGTGGTGCGGTTCCGCGCTGTCAATACTTCGGGGCTTGTTGATGCACTGAAAACGACCACTTTTGCAAATTTATGGAACGATACTGCTGTCCGTGATTTTATGGGTAATCCATCGATAGAGACCGCGATCAAGTTACAGTTGGAGGATGAGACGCTTGACGATTCAGACAGGGAGAGTGCCCGGCTGATGATGGATATGATCATGATGCTGCAGGGCGAACTGGTTGTGTCGATTGACGTTGACGGTAACCCGAATGTTGTGGCGTGGATGTCCGAAGAGGATCAACAGAAGTTCATGGTTAATCAGCGTCGTGTTGTTGAGTTGAGTGAGGGTTCAGGCCGTATTACACGATCGCGCTTTCAGGGAGCTGATGTATATAGAATCACTACCGTGAGCGATGAAGAGGCGGCAGAGGATGGTATCGAAGAGGAGACCCAGGATGAGTGGTTTGCCTGGATCGGGGAGACAATGATATTCGGAATGGAGGAGGAGTGGTTACATCGGACCATCTCTACTCTTAAGCGCGAGCAGATTGAAGAGCCCGGCGAAAAGAATACGATTGAGCTGTTTGTGGATATCCCTTCAATAATCACAGCAGTAAGGAAGGAATTTGAGGAGCAACCCGATGCCGGCGCGGAATTTGATCGCATCTTATCGGCTCTCGGAGTTACTGATATGGGCGTAATTAACGTTAAGGCTGAGATTTCGCCTAAGCTGGTTAAAGTAAATGCCGATATCCCCCTGGGTTCCGAGCGTAAGGGAATCCTTTCTCTGTTTAAAGTTCCCCGCTCCACGACTTCGTTTAAAGTACCTTTTGTTTCGGGGAACACAATAGGTTACAACGTAAGCCGTATGAATTTGAATGCCTTGTGGGATGCTGTTCCCGGAATGCTGACACAGATAGTGCCGGATCCTTCGGGGCAGGCCATGATATCGGGCATGCTGGACCAGATCTCCATTATGCTGGGGGTCGATCTTGAGAGTGATCTTCTGGATCACATCGGAACACAGTTTGTAACAATACAGATTTCGACAGAGGATAATATTGCAACGACATATGCCCTCGAGTTGGGAAATGAGGCGGCGTTCAAGGCATCGTTGTCAAAGGTGCTCTCTGAGGGCTCGCCGATGTACACTAATCTTTCAGGTTCCGGTGCATTGAAGGAGGAGGAGCTTCGTGGGGAGACCTATTTTGTTATAGACCCTTTGGGTAATGGCGAGGAGGCGATTGCACTTGCCGCGGCAGGTGGATACTTCATTGCAGGTGATGCTGCCGGAGTAAAAGAGGCCCTGCAGGGACTATCATCACGTCAGGCAGATCGCTTTTACTCGGGTAAAATCTTCTCTGAGCTTCGCAAATGGGTGCCGCCGACAGCGTTTGAGTATTCAGTCCAGGATACGGGCGCCATGATTAAGCTAATGATCGACCTTTTGTCGGAAGAGTTGGGTATGATCGGTGCTATCTCTCAACCGGATGATATGCCTCCATTTATGCAGGAGATGGTTGGCCGCATAGAGATGAATAAAATGCCCTCCGGAGATCATATATCATCATTCTTCGGGCCGGTATTAAGCTACAGCGAGTTGCATGGCGATACATTAAGCATTCGTATTGAGCTCCGCAACCCAGAGGCGGATTGAGATAACTATGAAGATTACTAGTTTATTTGTTGTTTTTCTCTCTATGGCGGCAGTTGTGTCTGCCGAAACGGAAGCAGGGAAGGATAGCTCAATAGGTTTCCGTGGTATGGAGATCCATACCTTTAAGAATGGTACGCACAGGCTGCGCCTGGAAGATATCAATAATGATGGGCGCAAGGATATCATTTTTGTGAACTCTGCTGCCTCCCGGCTGGAAGTTCTGTTGCGGCGCGATCTGCCAAACCAGCAGCAGGAGGAGCTCCCTGAACTGGAAACGGTATTTGATTCCAAGGGCGTTGTTCTTGACCAGCAGATATTTCTGTTTCAGATAGCCGATCTCTGGCGCGATAAGCCGGGAAAGGACATTCTGACCCTCGGTCGCACCCTTGGGGTTAGACGCTTCGAGGTCTCTCCGGATGGTACTATTGGCGCTGCAATTGATATTTTCGCAAAGAATATTGAACAGATACGTGGGATTGATGTCGCAGATCTTGACGGTAATGGCATTGATGATATTGCCCTGTTTCGCGATACGGGGGTGGAAGTACTGTGGAACGATGGCGCTTCAGGCTCCTTTGGCAGGCGTACAACATTGGATGTTTCCGGCAACCGCTTCTTTAAAGGCGATGTTGCGGATGTGAATGCCGACGGCAATCCTGACCTGATCTTCTTTATGAAGCCTCCCGGCGTTGCACTGGTTGTGCGCCTGAATGATGGCAAGGGGGGTTTCGGGCTGGAGCTTCCTGTTGATTACAGGGGCAGTTTGAACACGCTCTCCATAGGAGGCGAGGATGGCAACCCCGCAAGTCTGGCCGTTGCACTTGAACGTGGAATCGGGATTCGTCTATATCATTATGAGGCATCGCAGACCGACGCTCTGCTGTCGAGTGAGGAGGTCGCTTCTGCCAGCGCTACTGTTCGTGGTGCCGGGAAAACTCCTCCGTGCTACCTTGTAGCAGATGTCGATGAAGATGGATTCGATGATCTCTTTGTTGCAGCACCGGAACTCAGCAGGTTGTTCCTCTATCGCGGATCAGTCAATGGCATAACATTGCCGGCGGAGGTAATCGACACATATGCCGATATTTGCTCCATATCGCGTTTGGACAGTGGTGATCTGCTGGTTGTGAGCCGGCGTGAGAAGATGGCCGCCCTGCACAAGGCAGATCAGCTTAAATCTTTCCCGGTTGCTATGGACGTTGAAGGTGAAGTATGTGCCGGCAGTGCCTTGGGTGACTCCGTCGTGCTGGTTACTCAGGCGTCAGGTTCCGATGAATTCGACCTGCTGATTCTCGATTCCGAGGATATAAAAAACAGCGAAGAAACCCGTATCAAGATACCTGACCTGCTTAATGCACCTTACCAGATCGATGCTATTGATCTTGGAAAAGCCGGTCACGCCCTGCTTATGTATGTGCAGTATTCTGAGCCGCAGATGTTCATATTACGCGATGGAGCTTTGTCACCCTTCGATTCATCAAGATTCCGGGCTTTATCAGAAAAAACGCTGAAGCCGGGGCAGGTAAGAGTGTCGCAGTCGCCTAAGGGTCCGAGTATTACGGTATGCTCAGGACAGACAGCCAGAACCTATGAGTGGGATGGAGAACGCTTCGCTGTTGTACGTCAGTTGAATCCGGCCGATAAGCAGGCAAACCTGGTCGCAACATCGCCCTTTAAAGGGTTGAAGGGGGAGCCCGGAATGCTTGTCTTTGATCGTAGCGGTCGCAATTTGCTTTGGTTCAAGGATGGAGAAGCAGAGCCTCAGAGCGTTCATCTCAAGACAGATGTAGGGGTGGTTTCATCGATTATTTCATTGCGGGCAAAGAAGAGGACGAACCTTATATTGCTGGGGCGTGATAGCATGCACCTTCTGGCTGAAGGGTTGGATTCGCTCGAGTTGGCCGCCTGTTCCGATTATATGTCACCTTCCGAGGATCCACATCTGGCCTTTATAGTCAAACTCGATATGGGTCTTCCCAGGTTGACACTGGGTCTTTTTGATTCGGCGAACAGCACGATTGAAATAGCCGAGAGGAAGAATGGCGGCATGGACAACCTCTTGACGTTTAAGATCTTCGAATCATCATCCTTTGTTGATGAGCGTCGTGGAAGGCATGAGTTTCATGGAATGGCAGCCGGAGATATTGACGGCGACGGTATAAGTGATATGGCGGTTCTTGTACAGGACCGGCTCTTAGTCTATTTTGGCGAGTAATAGTTTTGAAATTATTAACGGCATGTGGTTTCTTCTGTTGGGGTGTGCTCGCGGCATGTGCGGAGTCACCCTCTTTAGCAGTCGTGTCACTTAACCCGATCGCTTCTGATATTATTCAGCAGGTGGGGGGCAGTGATCTGCGCCTGATTGAACTGATGAAGCCGGGCCAGAATCCGCATGAATATCAACCCTCGCCTTCAGAGTTGCAGTCTACGGCAGACGCCGGACTTTTTGTGGCAATGGGGAAAGGCCTTGAGAGCTATCTGCC
>CAZAKU010000022.1:0-3276 GCA_964485765.1 uncultured Lentisphaerales bacterium | reverse complement strand
CCCTCCTTCGTGTTCCGCGCTACGGCGGGCAAGCGCGACAAAGTTCGGGAGGGGGGCTGGCGGCCAGAGAATTGCGCGACAATTGATTCCATGCGTTTCGGCGCGTATGCGACGATAACGTGCAGGTGTTATGCTCTATTCTCAAGCTTTTTCCGTATCTGCCTAAACTGTTCAAACATGCCTTCGCCCTTTGACCACCGTTCTACCTCTTTCATGTCGATTTTGTTCTTTTCCGCCACCATAATCGCTTGGTCAAGTGATTGATAATCATTATTGTGATATAAATATACGAGCCTGTCTTTAACACAGTCAGTGGGTGAAAGCATCTTGAGAGTCCCTGTAGCTTCCTTACGCTCATGGACCTCCTTCACCGGCTCTTCGCCAACTGCCGGTGGCCCTGGAGGAAACTCAATGAATAGGTCGGTATCATTATGCTTGAAGTAGCGTCTCTCCTCAATAAAACCCAGTTCTGCCATCGCCTCGCGAATCCTTTGACGCTTAGGCTTCAGTAGAGAGGTATGGATCATGTCCAAATCCATCGAGACGTATTTGCCTTGACTGTATATAGAAACACACGCTCCGCCACTAAGAACCATATCAATTCCATTATTTCGAAGATGCTCTTGGACGAATGCACCAAGTTCAGCTCTGCTCATATCTCCAATCTTCATCATAATGGCTTACCTCGCCGCCTGGGTCGGCGCCTGTTCATAATCAGTCTTTCTCGCAAGTCTTCTGGGCAGAACGTCATGACCTTCTCAAGAAGAGCTTTTAGCTCCTTCAGGAATGGGCAGCGGGGGTTAAAAGAATACAGACGCGTTCTGCCAGCTTTACGACTTGCCAACACGCCTCCCTCCTCCAATTTGTCCAACTGCCTCTGAAGGGGGGCAAGATCTGTCTTGTAGAATTTGGCAATCTCTGTCCCGTACCCTTCGTTTCGAGAAAGAATAAACAGAAGAACCCTTTCACTGCTAACTGACCCTAAGATAGATTCCAACATACCGTTAGCCTCCTTTCGAGGTAATACAACCTAAAGTTGAGGTTATATGACCTACATTTGAGGTTAATGTAAACCAATCGTTTCGACAGAGCAAGTAGACTGTTTTGGTGGCATAGCTGCACAAACAAGAGTTTTGCGCGGCTACGCGACGCTGCAATTGTCTTGTTGGACCAGTCCTTTGGAATTCACAAAGAGGACACAGAGGCAATATGAAGGGAGGGGGCTGGCAACCAGAGAATTGCGCAACAATTGATGTTCCCGGAGCTCTCGCCGCCACCTTGATCGCGTGTTGGAGGTGATTTGAGTGCAGGGACCAACAGGGATGTTGTCCGAACGTTCACGTTTCACCTCTCCACCTTTGTCGCAAACTTTGTCGCGCCCAGTTATGGACAAGATGAGATGTCGACAAAGCTCAGAACAAAGTTCCCTCCTTCGCGTTCCGCGCTACGGCGGGCAAGCGCGACAAAGCTTGGGAGGGGGACGGCAACCAGCCATACCGGCGGTCTGGAGCATCTTCAGAGCAGCTTATCAACATCGACATACCGCTCTATCAGATCGGCCACACGGTCGAACTCCTGTGACGCGGATATATCAGAGACCTCAACAGTAGAGCCCCCCTCCCCTTTGCGTTCACACAGGGAGCGCCACAGCTTTCGGCGCAGAGATGGTGAATCAAAGATCCCGTGGACATAGCAGCCGAAGACAAGGCCGTCATCAGAAACTGCTCCGGCAGATTCAGCAACAGCGGTACCGGCACGACAAACCATGTTTATAGCGGTAGAACAGGATTCAGCCACATCACTCTCTCCCGCGTGGATCTCGTAGCCGGTGAAGGGCTCACTCTGAGCCACAAGGCCCCATGAGGAGCCTATCTCGCCGGAGACCTGCGACAGCTCCTTGCCCGGAGTAAGGCGCGTAACCACCGGGAGAAGGCCCAGCCCGGGGGTGTCTCCGGGGGCACCTTCGACTCCGTCGTCATCGTGTACCCGCTCACCAAGCATCTGGTACGCACCACAGATCCCAACCACAGGGACGCCCTCTTTGCGGGCCGCACATATAACGCGTCCCATTCCACTGTCATGCAACCACTGCAGGTCGGAGCGGGTGTTCTTGGTGCCGGGAATCACAATGAGATCTGGCCGCCCGACAGCCTGCGGATTATCAACATACCGCAACGCTACCCCGCGGTCATTCTCCATCGCCATATAGTCGGTAAAATTACTTATTCGCGGCAGACGTATTACAACTATATCGAGTACGGCATCCTCTCCGGAGGATGGCTTCTCAAGACCCAGGGAATCCTCCTCCTCGATCTTCAGATCTTTGATATACGGCATTACACCCAGGATGGGTATACCTGTCATCTCCTCAATATCATGAATGCCTGAATCCAGCAGAGTCACATCACCTCGAAACTTGTTTATCACCACACCGGCTATAAGTGAACGATGCTCCTGCGGAAGCAGGTCGAGCGTGCCCAGGATCGAGGCAAAGACGCCACCCCTGTCGATATCTGCCACCAGGATTGTCTTAGCCCCGGCATAAGCAGCCATATCCATGTTAACAAAGTCTTCGGAGAGCAGATTGATTTCGGCCGGACTGCCAGCGCCTTCAAGAACTATGACATCGTAACGTGAGGCCAGTCGGTCATAGGCGTCGTGCGCTGACTGACGCATCTGCGACTTCATTGCATAATACTGACGGGCCTTATAGTTACCTATCGGGAGGCCATCAACAATCACCTGCGAACCATCATCCCCCATAGGCTTGAGCAGAACAGGATTCATGTCGGTATGCGGCCGCGTACCTGCCGCCTGAGACTGAACAACCTGCGCCCTGCCCATCTCACCACCCTCTGCGGTAACAAAGCTGTTCAGAGCCATATTCTGTGCTTTGAACGGGGCAACGCTGCAGCCACGACGGGCCAGCAGCCTGCAAAGCCCCGCCGCAAAAACACTCTTCCCGGCGTTTGAGGTCGTACCAACAACCATAAATGCAGGAATCTGTCTCTTCGGGGCAATCTCCTCGACTTCCGCACCGGACAAAATTTCATCGAGGGCTCCCAGCAACTCCTTCGTCTCACTGGCGGGTCTAACGGCCAGCCTGCAGTAATCGGGACCCAGTCCCGCGAAGTTGGCGCAGTCACGAATAAGAATCCCGCGCTTCAGCAGAACTTTCTGCAGCCGCGGAGCGGGCCAATCAGAGGGAAGCCTTACAAGAATAAAATTTGCATCTGATTCGAATACAGTTGCTCCCGGCAGAGACGCAATCCCGGA
>CAZAKU010000021.1:0-2934 GCA_964485765.1 uncultured Lentisphaerales bacterium | reverse complement strand
GCCATGGGATGTCGATGCTGTCCCAGCGGATGCCTGTGTCGAACTCGGGAGTATAGAGGTCACTGCATTTGTAATGAACATCGGCTTCTTCACTTATTACACAGAAACCATGTGCGAATCCTCTGGGAACAAACAACTGGTGATGGTTCTCCTCACTCAGCTCCGCTGCACTCCATTGTCCAAAGGTGGGGGAGTCGATCCTGATGTCAACCGCAACATCATAAATTGACCCCCGCAGGCACTGGACAAGTTTGGCCTGGCTATGTTTGTGCTGGAAGTGCAGTCCGCGGAGCGTTCCATATTGGGAGCGGGAGAAGTTGTCCTGCACAAAATCTGATGAGACCCCATTCGCTTTGTAATTAATTTGATGGTAGGTCTCTTTGAAGTACCCGCGTTCATCACGGAATATCGCAGGTTTGATAAGTATGACGTCCTCAAGAGATGTTGTATGAAAGGTTGCCGGCATATATCGTTCCTTAGTATCTGTCTGGTGGTGCCTGGGCAAGTCTCAGCAGGTATTGCCCGTATTCATTCTTCTTCATTTCGTCACCAAGTCGTTTCAGTGTCTCTGCATCGATAAATCCCTTTTGGTATGCGATCTCTTCAATACAGGCGATTTTAAGCCCCTGGCGTTCCTGTATGGTTTCTACAAAGTTTCCGGCCTGCAGCAGTGATTCATGGGTGCCGGTGTCAAGCCATGCCACTCCACGCCCCAGCACTTCCACCTGCAGTTCGCCACGGTTCAGGTAAACCAGATTTAGGTCGGTAATCTCCAGCTCCCCGCGAGGTGAAGGCTTTAGGTTCTTTGCTACCTCCACCACATCGTTGCCGTAGAAGTATAGCCCCGGAACGGCGTAGTTCGACTTCGGTTTGAGAGGCTTCTCCTCTATGCTCAGAGCCTTGCCTTCACTGTTGAACTCCACTACTCCGTAACGCTCGGGGTCTCGTACTTTGTAACCAAAAATGAGCCCGCCCTGCGACAGGCCGCCGGCACGGGTGATTGTGGAGTGTATTCCCTGCCCGTGGAAAATATTGTCGCCCAGAATCAGGGCCACACTGTCGTTACCGATAAATTTGTCGCCGATAATAAACGCCTGCGCCAGACCGTCAGGACTGGGTTGCTCGGCGTAGCTCAGGGTGATCCCTATCTGGCTTCCATCGCCCAGAAGCTCGCGAAAGAGTGGCAGGTCGTGGGGGGTACTTATTATCAGGATATCTTTAATCCCCGCCAGCATCAGCACGGAGAGGGGGTAGTATATCATCGGCTTATCGTAAACCGGCAGAAGCTGTTTGCTGATGCCGCGCGTAATGGGGTAAAGGCGCGTTCCCGATCCGCCTGCCAGTATTATGCCCTTCATATATAGTTTCTCCCGAACATTCGTTTCACCAACCTCTTCTGACAGACACTTTTTACAGACAAGGCGGAGCTGCGTCAACGTGAAAAGCTGATTTTGAAGGCTGATTAATGGAATGCGGCGGCTGTATTGGCTATTGGTAGTAGTTCTTTTCATAGGGCTGCCGGATGGTGTAGAGTGCTTCTGTTGTGCTCTATAAACCGTTGCGGTCATAGTTTATGAGTATCTAGATTAAGAGCCGGGAGGCTTATTTATGTTAGATGATTTGGTACAGACACCGGTAGATGAACTCAATTCGCGTATGGCTCGCCTGCGGGAGCGTCTTTCGCTTGCAGAGCCGGACTGGCGTCTTGCGGTTGTAATGGGACGGGTGAACCTATTCTATCTTACCGGCTGCATGCAGGATGGCGTTCTGATGATCCCTCGTGATGCTGAAGAGGTATTCTGGGTTAGACGCAGTTTCGAGAGAGCCAGGGCGGAATCTGCCATGAACGATGTCCGGCAGATGGCCAGCTTCCGCGATATCGCCGCTTTTGGGTATTCAAGCGACGTTCCTGTGTTGCTTGAAACGGAGTCTGTGCCGCTGGCTCATTTTGAGCGCTTTAATAAACACTTCGGCTTCAGTGCAGTTGCCCCGCTGGATATGCATCTACTGAATGTACGGTCTCTTAAAAGTAGTTATGAGCTTGATTTACTTAGGCATTGCGGTGAAATCCATCGCGTTGTTACCGAGGAGGAGCTTCCCAAAATGCTGCGCGAGGGGATGAGTGAGGCCCAGCTCGGAACGGAGCTTTTGTCGGCCCTGCTGGATCGCGGGCACCATGGCCTTTCTCGCGTGCGCGGATATAACTCGGAGTTATTAGGGGGGCAGATATGCTTTGGTGAGAACAGCATGTTCCCGCATGGATTTAATGGCCCCGGAGGTGTGCGTGGGCTGGGGGCGGGCATGCCGACTTTCGGGTCACGTGAATGTCTCCTGAAGAGAGGTGACCTGGTTTCGGTCGATATGGGCTGCGGTTATAATGGCTACCATACCGATAAAACTATTACCTTCTGCTTCGGTTTCACTCCGGATGAAGAGGTGCAGCGCATACATGCCCTCTGTGTTTCGATTCAGGATGTTCTGTCCGATGCGCTTCGTCCCGGAGCAGTTCCCTCGGAGATATATGCCGGGGTCCTTGATTCTCTTGACCCCGTGTTGAGTGAGAGCTTTATGAACTGCGGCGGGATGGCTGTGAAGTTCCTGGGTCACGGTGTGGGGCTGCATATAGATGAGATGCCTGTAATTGCCGGCGGGTTTGATGAACCCCTGCAGGAGGGTATGGTTCTGGCTGTGGAGCCTAAGGCAGGTATCCCCGGTGTGGGGATGGTTGGCATAGAGAATACTTTTGTTGTCACCCCCGGAGGGGGGCAGAGTATAACCGGGGATGGGCGGGAGCTCGTAGTCGTGTAGGGTTACTTCGGTTTTGTGTTCCGTGTCGTAACCGGTTTGGATTGGCGAGGGTTGTTTGCTAGTTTCGGGTTTCGGGTTGTGGGTGGGTTCCGGCTTCGAGCTTTGCTTTCTACGCCGTGACAAGTG
>CAZAKU010000020.1:0-3760 GCA_964485765.1 uncultured Lentisphaerales bacterium | reverse complement strand
TGACAATAACTCCGCAGTATGCGCTAACGTAACCGAAAACCTAAGCCGGGCCGTTCCCTGCGGAACCGTTGGCGGGCGAATCGCAGTACAGAGAATATCATCCGCCATCAGAGCCTTTGAGGCGGCAAGTGCGCGCATATTGTCCCCAATCATAACCGGCACGATCTGCGAACAGGATGGGGCTGTATCCAGGCCGTATCCATCCAGAATATTACGAAATGTTTCCGATCGCGACCGAAGAGCCTTTCCTCTTTCCCGTTCACGCCGGATCAAACGCACAGCAGCCAGAGCGGCAGCCGTACTCGCCGGAGGTAGAGCTGTAGAATAGATAAAGCTGCGGGCACGATTCACCAGTAACGATTTGAAAAGCGAATCGCCTGCAACAAAGCCTCCGTAGCCTCCCAATGACTTGCTGAATGTTCCAGTAATCGCAAATGGCTGCGCCTCAGGTGCAAGAGCGGCACAACAACCACAGCCCGCCTCACCAAAAACGCCCATCGCATGCGCTTCGTCTACAATCAACAATGCACCGGCCTCGCGACATACCCGCCCGAGAGAATCCAGCGGCGCAATGTCTCCATCCATGCTGAAAAGCGAATCACTAACCACCAGCTGTCGGGCAGCTCCTTTGTGCTTTTCCAAAAGAGACTTCAAATGCTCCACATCACCATGGCGATAACGGATCAGTCGCGACCCACTGAGACGGGCGCCATCAATCAGGCTGGCATGATTAAGGCGATCCTCAAAAATCACACACCCCGGTGTTGCAAGTGCCGAGATAACACCGAGGTTCGTCAGGAATCCACTGCCGAAAACCAGGGCAGATTCACGCCCCGTCCACTCCGCAAGTTCCTGCTCCAGCTCTTCATGCAAAGAAAGATGTCCGCTCATCAACCGTGATGCCGTTGCCCCGGTACCCCAACGAGCGACCGCATCTACGGCCGCTTCACACACCTCGGGATGTCGGGCCAGATTCAAGTAATCATTAGATGAAAAATTAGCAGTTGCCCTGCCACCTGTCTCATCAGCACCCCACACTCCCCCCGTATGGTGACGCACAGTCAGCGAACGCAGCAGCCCATCCTGCGCCAATGCACTCAATTCATCCGACAAGCCGGGAAGCATTACGACACCTCCAGCCCCAGCTCTTCCAACATTTCCAGATCCATCGACGTCGGACGTCCGCGTACAGTCAGGTATCCTCCAACCATCATACCGGTCGCCCCGGCAGCAAACAATTCACGCCCACCGTCACTGAAATAATGTTCACGTCCGCCACAGGCACGGACCTCAGGTGTCCGGCATACCAGCCGGAACATCGCCACCGTCTTCAAAATCTCCTCACGCGTCAGAGGAATCGCGTGTTCAGCCACCGGTGTCCCTTCAATCGGAACCAGAAAATTCAATGGGATGGAGTGAACCCCCAGCTCCCGCAACGCCAGAGCCAGCTCCACCCGATGCTCTAACCCCTCACCCAACCCAAACAACCCGCCGGAACAGACCTCCATCCCCGCCTTAACTGCGGCATCAAGTGTGGTTATCCGGTCCTCATAGCTGTGAGTAGTACAAACCTGATCAAAGAAACTCTTACACGTTTCCAGATTGTGGTGGTAACGACGCAGCCCTGCATCGTAAAGACGCCTGAACTGCGCTTCCGAAAGAATACCCAGTGATGCACACCAGGGCAGCTCCTTGGTGGCGGGATTCTCACGAAACATTGCACATATCCGATCCAACTCGGAATCCCCCATCCCGCGACCACTGGTTACCAACCCGAAATGCCCAGGGACCCCCTGAGGATACTCCGAACGGGCGGCCAGTACGTCATCCTCGCCTTTCATGCCATACACTTCACAGTGAGTTCCATGATGAGCCGACTGAGCACAGAAGCTGCAGTCCTCACTGCACCTCCCCGATTTCAGATTCATTACCGAACAACACGATACCGAGTTTCCGAAATACTCCTCGCGAACACGCGTAGTAAGCGAGAAGAGCGTCTCCAGTTCATTGTCGGGCCACTGCAGTACAGAGATAGCCTGCGATTCATTTAAACCTGATCCATCTTCAACCGCATTAACAACACTACTCATAAGACTATTCATTAAACCATCCCCATTGAACTCAATACAGAAATCGGCGAGGGGAAATAGAAACAAAAAATGCCCCAATTGTCAATCTAACAGGCGCGGCAGGTTTACAATGCACAGAGGGCAATATATCATTCAGAATTCCTCGCAATTCGGAATGCGATGAACTACCATGCCGACATTTGAGTTACACTTCACACAACCGAATTATCCGGCAAGTTCTGAGCACCACCCTGTTGTCGCTCCTGACCTTGAACGGAGGCAGGCATTCTTACGGCATGACTAGACCCGATGCACCAGCCAGAGCCGCATTTTCACGGGCTACCCGACACGGAATGCCCGCAGATGGGATATTGCTCTATGTCAGTGTGACCCGGCAGGAGATGCACGTCACCACAAAGGCCGGAATTCAACAGAGATACCGAATTTCGAGCAGCAAATACGGGACAGGAAGTCAGGCCAACTCTAATAAAACGCCTCTCGGGTGGCACGAAATCGCCGACCGTATTGGCACCAATGCCGGCCCCGGACAGGTTTTTGTTGCACGCAAACCGGTAAATGGACGCATCATTGCTGAATCCGAATGGAAAAGGCATCAGAGCGAAGATCTTGTTCTTACCCGAATCATGAGACTTAAGGGCAGACAGCCGGGCAAGAACAGCGGCAATGGCATCGATAGCTACAATCGCTTCATCTATATCCATGGCACCAACCAGGAGCAACTGCTCGGCACTCCTGCATCGCACGGATGTATCAGAATGAGCAATCGTGACGTCATTAAGCTTTTCACCCTGACGGATGGCGTTGCAACCTGGTGCCTGATAGACGAAAACTAACACCCATGAAGCATAATTTCAAAAAGATCCTGGTTCTGGTTAACCGTAAATCGGGAACATCGTGGTCCTTTGACCGTCTTGAACGAGCCATTGCAACGCATTGGGAGGGCCCCGGGGTAGACCTGTCTTACGCATTTACACACAGCAAAGAGGATGGTTGCGGAAAGACTCGGCGAGCACTGAAGGCCGGAACAGACCTTATAGCTGTTGCCGGTGGAGATGGAACAATCAGCACTATTGCTGCAGAGCTTATAGGCTCAGACACCTGCCTCGCCGCCATTCCGGGCGGAAGCGGTAATGGCTTCTGCCGCCACTTCGGCATACCTCTGAGCCCGTCCGAAGCCGTAGTCTCACTTGCAGGTGGAGATGTTCACTCCATTGATATAGGCAGAGCGAACGGAAAACCATTCCTGGTAACCTGCAGTATGGCATGGGACGCCTCCCTGGTTCGCGCATTCGACCGCTCGCCATTTCGTGGTGTAATCCCGTACTTTCTGGCAGGAGTGATAGAGTACTTTGAATACAAGCGGCAACCTATGACAGCAGTTCTCGACAGTGGAGAATGCTTCGACCTTAAGGCCCCTGTAATGTTCACCGTGGCAAATCTATCGCAATACGGAGGAGGCGCAATCCTTACCGATGACGCATGCCCCGAAGATGGAGAGCTGGAACTTATAATTGCCCGCCAAAAAGATGTGCCGGTCATCCTGAGTGGACTCGGGCTTCTGTTGCGCGGCTCTATCTCTGATCTGCCCAAGATAATATATCGCCACATTCGCGAAATAAATATTACCCGCCGCGACGCAACCCCTATACAACTTGACGGCGAGTTAATTC
>CAZAKU010000019.1:0-3008 GCA_964485765.1 uncultured Lentisphaerales bacterium | reverse complement strand
GTATTATTCATAAACAGCTCTCCATCTGTTCGGCCTACGGCAGTTTCCCAGGATGCACGATACCCACGGCGGTAACCGATAATTAAGTCTGCTCCATTGTTACTGTATGGTCCGGAGTAAGTCTTGGTGCTGTCATAAATTCTTCTTATAGCGGGACGGTCGGTTTCAGGGTCACAGATGGGGCCGAGCTTTTCGATTATCTCTGCTCTCAGTACTGCTGCATCCTCTCCCGGGGAGACGGTTCCCTTGCTCTCTCGTCCCTTCATATTGAGGTATATGCCGGTAAGGCCGAAAGAGTATGCCCTTGTTTTTTCCCAGTTAACATTTCTAAGGTATTCCTCCGATGAGTCTGGGTCAATCGTTTCGAGATAACCGTTATCACGCAGCCAGGCGTTTACATTGAACCCTCTGCGGAATGAGGTAAACCCGTGGTCAGAAACGACCATAATCAGTGTGTTTTTACTATTAGTTATCTTTGTCAGCTCTCCGAGCAGGCGGTCTCCCGCGCGGTATGAATCATTAACGGCCTCATCTGCAAGTTCGTTTGATATATCATATGAAGAGTCCGGAACAGTCGAGTTCTTATGACGAATAAACATGTGCTGTATTCTGTCAGTTAGGTCGAATACGCAACAGCACATCCCTTTTCTGGTACGTTTTACGGCGTCGAGGAACATCTGTCTACGTTCCTCATGAATATCGTATGCCTGCTCCAGAAACTGTTCACTTGTTATAACACCTTCACTTAATGCCCATGTATCTTCTGCAAGCCCGAGGGTCGCATACGGACCATGCAGTTTTGCCAGATAGATTGCATAGAATGAAGGGTGTGAGATTGGCATTGCCGGGTGTTCGGGGTCTATATTGATCGGCGTTACGTAAAGACGAAAATGGGGAGAGGCGTCGCGCATCAGGAACCGGCAAATCCCGCTTACCTTATGCCTCCCCTTCTTAAAATCAATTTGTATCCATGGTGTGAATTTGTTCTGCTCAAGTTTATAACGTTTGTTACCTATGCGTAATGCAGCCTTTGAATCGCCATGAATAGTGATTCTCAGGCGCGCGTTTAATACAGTGTCTTTGTGAGGGGGGCCAGGTAACAGGGCCTCTATTTTGTTGTCTTTCACAGTAACCTGTATTTGTCTGCCGCCTGTTATATTGCTTTTTTGGGGGTCGGAGTCGAAGAGCGTGAACTCTCCCTGAGTGCCGCGCAAGTCCGGGGTACACATTGCAGAGAGGCTTAGCCCTTTGTGAGGTTCCGGGGGGAATGTAATAGGAACACGCAGTGCAGTGCTGAAAATGCCGTGTTCCCCGAGGATATGCCAGAATGGACGGCTTTTCCGCATCCCTTCAACATTAGCTTTGCCTCTTTTTGTAGTCGTTATTCTTGAAGAGGATAATTCCGGAATATAGCTGTTAAGGTTGCGATTCAGGAAATCGAAAATGTTATGCTTGCCAGGGTTCGTTCCTGTCATAAAAGAGGACCATGCCACTGGTGAAATAGGGGGACAAGTAGAGCCTAATTCAGAAAATGTTCCATTCTCTTTTAATTTACTGAAATTTGGAAGGTCCCCCGACATCATCAGTCTATCTGTTCTTTTGGGATCCATGCCATCCAATCCGAGAATTATCACTCGCTTGAATTTCCCTTTCGAGCCCCGCTTTCGGAATATTGACCTGTACAATACACGAAAAGGAAAGCTGAGGATTGAGAAGAAAGCGAGCAATAAGGCTACGAAAAGGATCAGAAAAGAGCCAACAAAGGCAAACCCGGCTCCGGGGCCTATATATGCAAGATAGTTGGCATTCATAGAGTCGAGACATATACAGATAGAATACATGCGGGAATGGTACGGTTAATTATGTGTTGCTGTCAATTATCATGAAGGCTACATTGTTAATCGTTCTGAGTTATATTTGTCTGCAGAAAGCAGGTTTGATTCAATAAGATTGAGGAATAGATGAAAGCATTAATTGTATCTGGGAGTCCTCGTAAGGATGGGAATACGGAGCAGCTCTGCAGGCGTTGTGCAGAGGGGCTGGAATCGCGTGGAGTGTCGGCAGAGGTCGTTCCGGTTACCGGGATGTCGCTGCAGGGCTGCACGGGATGCGGGTTCTGCCGGCAGATGCCGGATGATGTATGTGAATGCGTTATTAAGGATGATCTCGTGGGGCTGCTTCCTAAGTTTGCGGAAGCGGATATTATAGTGGTGGGTTCTCCTGTCTATTTTGGTTCGGCAACACCTGAGATAATGGCTGTGCTTGATCGGGTGGGGTTTGTGCTGAGGTCGCGCGGTTTACTCTCCCGCAAGGTCGGTGCGGCATTGTCTGTTGCCAGGCGTGCCGGAGAGAATTTTACCTTTGCACAGCTTACAATGTGGTTCCTGATTAATGATATGGTGGTGCCGGGATCCAGCTATTGGAATGTGGCACATGGCCTTGAAAAGGGCGATGCGATGTTGGATGAGGAGGGGGTTGCTACTATTGACCGTCTCGCAGAGAATCTGGTTTGGTGCGCGGAGAGTTTGCGCTAGTGGTGACACAGAGGCAGGAAGGGCGCGGGTTGTTGGTGAGCGGCTTGTTGAAGAGCGGGTCGTTGAGGAGCGGGTTGCGAGAGTTGGGTTGTGGGTTGCGGGTTGCGGGGTGTGTGATTGTTGACGCCATTTCTTGGAAAAAGGAGCCGCCAGCCGCCGTGATGTTCGCGCCTATGTCGCAAACAAACGGGGCAAATGCACGCCGTATGGTCCGAATGCCACTGGCATTCGGAGTTGCTTGATTCGCTGCGCAACTGCCTTTCCTCCTTCGTTCCTTCGGAACTACGGCGGACATGCCAGCGTAATTAGCCGGGCATACCTATGCACCGGCTTCCGCTGCGCGGCACCATCCGTGGCACTCTGGCGATCCGTTTTTCCAGCCCTCGGAGACTCGGGCACCGAATTGGCGCCAACGGGTGCCACCTTCACATCTCGGGAGCTTAGGCTGACGCCTTGCTTCCTTGATGAGCCCGC
>CAZAKU010000018.1:0-3952 GCA_964485765.1 uncultured Lentisphaerales bacterium | reverse complement strand
CCCGATGCAGCCAACGGGGGCAGAAAAGTTACAAAAGAGTCGACAAATCCCTTACCGATGAAACACTCATATGCAGCAAAGTCTGCACCTGCCCATTCACAATTCCGGTAGTTACCCATGGCAACGAGTTTGTAACCGTGTTATCCACCGGATACAGGTAAATATTGTAGCGATACGCCCGCCTCCCCTCCAGATCAAGTTTAGTGTGGCGGAGAAGTCGATTATCCTGCTCAATTGCCCAGGTCAGTACAGCCCGGGAGAACTGCCTCCCTACAGAGGGGCCGTAAACGCGGTAGACACGATCGCTCGAGCACAATGGCAGTTGCTTCAGTTTGTTGGCTACATACTCAGCCCTTTCATCCTTGGCAGAGCTGACGGAAGCTGAAAAAATGCAGAACATCATGGTTAAGCAGATGCTAAACCACCGCATAACAACATTTGCAAATCGTATCTGCTGCAACATATCAAACTTCACTGTATATACCCACGGTAACCCGCCGGGCAAACTATGTAGAGGAGGATTTGGACCCAGCCGTGCCCTTTGCCCTCTTCTTCGAGGGCTTCGTGTCCGGCTTCGCCTTCTTTGTGTCGCCTTTTGCCATATCAGAGTCCTTTTTAGCCGCTTTATTATAGGCATCATTGCGGTAATCAGTCTGGTAAAAACCACTTCCCTTGAAAATTATGCCGGCACCGGTACCCAACAACTTGCGGACCTTGCATCGACACTTGGGGCAGCGCTTTACCGGTTCTGCAAGCATACTATGGAACTTCTCAAAAATATGACCGCACTTTGTGCATTCATACTCATAGGTAGGCATATATCATCTCCTGAAACTGAATATTTAAAAATTTATAGGTGAAAAAGAATGTACCACTACTACGGCACATCGGCAATATCGTAGTGTGTGTACAGGTCGGGAAAAAGGGATACTGGGCGCAGAACAGATCAATACGCGTTATTAACAGAGAGCGTTTACTCAACAGCACCTGCGAGAGGAGCTGCCTGTGTGTCAAAACGAGCAAAAAGTTTCAGCTCCGTTGCTCCCTGTCCAAAATCAGGCAGACACCCCACAGAGCGGTACTGATGCAACAATTCCGAGAGTAACAGTTGGCGCTGCTCATCAGCCAGGGGCGTCATCTCAGGCGAAGCGATAGCCAACCCGTATCCGCTGACGAGAGCCAGGGGAGATTCATCCATCTGCAGCAGAAAGCGCATACGTTTACGGTTTAATACTGAAAGCTTCCCTGCCCTATCATCGTCCATCTCGGGGAAGTAGCAGAATGGCCCCATCTCCATCCCGTGCGGCACATTCCTGCCGGCTTCAACCGCGATATAGGTATCCTGCGTAAGGATGGTCTGCGAAGACTCAGTATTCTCCGCCACCCAGGCCCCGACACGACGCAGGCGAGCAAGAGCAGATTCCTCTTTTTTTACCACCCAGAAACGATCCTGGCGCAACAGCACCCAATCCTGGACAACTGGAGAGGCCACGGAGACAACACACACAGTCACCACCAGCGAGGCAACCACCCACGAATGCCCCTTTACATGAAGTTTTGAATCCAGTCTTCGCCATAATAAGACAGCAAATGAAGCGGCGAAAAGCGGCATTACCGGGACCTGGTAATCATCGTAGGGATATGGGGAGAACATATGCACCAGAGAAATAGAGATCGCAACAGCCAGCCAGGCCGGCCACACGGCGACGCGCTCACGCTCAGCGCCACCGGATGAAAACCGAAGCGCCACAAGAGCAATCCCCAATGCAAATAAGACTAGGTAACCTGATGCCCACCTGGCGCAGAAACCGGCAACATAAAGGAGGTCAACCCCGCCCCCCTCGCGGGCGCCATGAAATGAGAGCGCAAAACGGTACTGCTCAAAAGCAGGAATCACAAATGGCAAAAATATAACAGCCAGTCCTGATATTCCGCCTATCCCGAACCATAACCAGCACCAGCGTTGAGCTTTACGCCGGCACAAACCAAGCAGGTAAACACCAACCACGCAAAGCGCGAGCCCCAGGGAGAGGCGTGTCCCGGCAGCGCAGGCCAGCAGGAAGCCGCAAAGAGCCGCGGAGATCGCGGGCGTACGCCCGCGTATGCCGCTTAAAGCCAATGCCGCCGCCGACATAAGACAGCAGGCAAGACCGTATGTTTTAACAATAGTGGTGAAATAGCTGTGGTAAACATTACACGACAACAGGGCAAAGACCGTTACAGCCGCATGAAAACGAACGCGCCGGGGGAGGAGAGTAGCGGCGGCCCAGGCGGCCAGCAACGACCCACAGATGCCGAACACCAAAGTCAACAAACGCCCTCCGGCCACGCCGAAAGGGGCCCACAGGGGATGTAATATGCCATATATGCAGGGCAGCAGAGGTGACTGAGTAAAGAAGAAGTCAAGGTAGGGCATTCTCCCCTGGGACACAGAGCGGGCGGCATAGAGATACCAACCCTCATCCTGATTCAGATTACCAAACCAGAGATTGGCTCCTCCGATACATATAGCGGCAAACAGGGCCAGCAGCAATGCGCCGACAAATACTATGCGATACCATCTCTCTTTCACCGCCGCTCCCCTGCCACCATGTTTCTAAGCTTTATGCTACAAAACCACGCGAATGGCTGCGCCAAAGGTTACCTGATCCGCATCGTCGCTGTCCAAATCGTTCACAGCCGAAATCTTCTGAAAGCGATAATTAGCATTTATGTCAACAAAAAGCAGATCTGCCAGTGGAATTTCAAGACCCAACCGCAATGCATAAAAAGGCTTATCCGCCCACTCACCATCGACATACGCGATACCCATGCCGATTCCTGCATACAGTAAATCACCAAACAGGAAATACCCCTGCGGCTGCCATAAATCCTCATCGTCGGGACCCACGCCAGGCACATATTCAATATCGAGTTCAATTCGCGACATTGGGGCCGCTTCATACTGATACGACGCGTAATAGCTCAAAAAACTGCTATCCCAGTCATCATCGTCCTTGAGCTCACCAACCGTCTTCAAGTAATTCACACCACCACCAATGAAGTGACGAGTTGAATTGCGATTCCGGGAAAAGCCACTCAAACAACTAAAAACCAGTGACAAAAGAACAAAAACACCTAAAACGCGCTACAAAGACATACCCACCCCCCTAATAATAGATTCCAAAAATGGCAGATTCAACAACTCGGGAAGCGTAATAGCCAACACTCACATCGTCAACAATTAAAAGAGGGCTGACAAAAGCTGGCGAAAGCTGAAGCATGTCATCCCCATTCCCAATCCCAATCATCATCCTCTTGGCGGACCTTGGCGCCTTGAGTGAGTGAAGCGAACGGGCGATCGGACCAGACAGGCTTCTGGACCGGATAGCTACAATCAGCGTTTAACGCGCATCTCAACCACGATGATCCCCACTACGAGCAGAGCACCGACCGTTATAAAAATGAATGGCCACAGCTTTTCATTCCTGGCTTTTTCTGGCGCATCCAACGGGATAGTTGAAATAAATTGTTTTTTGATCTCTGCACTTCCCTCAATTTCGGCTATAGCGAAGAGTGCCTCCACACCTATATTATCATTCACATAGTCCCGCACCTTTGCGGCGGGAAAGCTGAGTTGCAGCGCCTGCTGCCCGGAGCCGGATACTGCGACAACAATTGTTTCCGCCTCGGGATGCGCAGATTCAAGCTGACGAAGTTGCCACAAAACGTCCTGCCTAAGTTTTTCGCTGTCGTCCGATTGATTCGGATCATAATTAATGCGAGCGGAAACCGTACTCCCCGACTCTGTAACTTCCGGTGCGGGAGTTTCATTCAGCGACGGTACAGTTGAGACAGACTCCGAATCATCAGGCAGTGCTATGGAGTTGCCGAAAATAACATACAGCGCAACGGCGACAATGAAAAAACGCGACAGCTTAAGCATTATACCTCTCTCCCGGTTATTTACAGA
>CAZAKU010000017.1:0-12590 GCA_964485765.1 uncultured Lentisphaerales bacterium | reverse complement strand
AATCTAGCGACAGGCGAATACTCCGAGCGTCTTTCACCTACCCATTTCTATCCACTGATCGCACGCGTTGCTACGCAAGAACAGGCGGAGCGCATGATCAACGAGCATTTCTTCAACCCCGAAGAATTCTGGGGAGATTGGGTTTTGCCTTCCATCGCTCGAAATGATCCTGCGTATCCGGATCAGGATTATTGGCGTGGCCGTATCTGGGCGCCCATGAACTTCCTGGTCTATCTTGGTATTCGCAATTACGATCTTGAGAAAGCTCGCACCGCACTGGTAGAGAAGTCCGAAGCCCTGCTCCTCAAAGAGTGGCGGGAGCATGGCCATGTCCATGAAAACTACTGCGGTGATACTGGCGAAGGATGCAACAGCAAGAAGAGCGATCGCTTCTACCATTGGGGAGGGTTGCTGGGACTGATTGCGATACTTGACAAGGATTGGCAAAAACAATGAAAACTGCCGAACAAAGCGTTGCACAGCGACGCGGTAAACCGCGCGCGATAACGCAATCGTTAAATGCCAATCATTGATCATCCAAAAACAGAAGAGGGAGTGCATGAAACTACTAAAAGTCGGAAACAGAAAATACGTTAACACTGAACGAATTACATATATCGAAGCAAGAAAGCGCGATAAGGTCATTATACAATTCCAGAATGAGGTGACGGCTGGTGGTATTGGAATTCCACCTTCATATCTTGAACTTAAGGGTGATGAAGCAGTGGATCTTCTAAGATGGCTGGAATCGAATTCCGATAGCACCGGATAGCTCTGAACATGTCAGCTATTGAAGACATTTAACAAATCAATGCGACAGCCTAAAGGCCGCGCCTGATTGAGAACGTTGTGTGAAGGAGGAGAATGATGAATCTGCAGAACAACCGCCTGCAGGCTACGTTAGGCTTGAAAGAATATGGGAACGACATACACATTTCTCGCAGTCGGTGACGATGCAACCCTCGTCCCCGAGTGGTTCCGGTCACTGCGCGAACCACCGGAGGAGACTCCGCGTGAGAACGGAGTATGTCTGCCTGCAAAACAGGCGCTCATCAGGGCTGCTGCGTTTGTTCTGCCTCAGCCTTGCCTGTCGACGCCTTGCGGCGGTAAATAATGCGATGCAGCAGCATTCCTGTTCCGGGCAGCAGCAGCGCGGCAGCGAAGGTGAGCAGCAGCCCTTCTGTAGATGTTCCCTTCGAGCCTGCCCAGGCATAAAGCATGGATATGCCGATATTGGCCAGTGCGGTTACAAGCATGTACGGCATAAAGGGCATCTTGCCCATTCCTGCAAAGAGGGTAGATGCTTCGGCCAGAACCGGGACGGGGCGGGTTATTATTATCGCCCATAGTCCGTAGCGCTGTGTCAGGCGCTCCAGAGCATCTGCATTTTTTTCTCCAACCCAACGCTCCACCAGAGGGCGTGCCGCACATTTTCCGAGAAAGAAGCCAAAGATACAGCTCAACTGCATTCCTGTCGCTGAGGTGATAGCGCCCGGGATAAACCCCAGAAGGAGTCCGCATCCGGAACTTATTACGCTTGAGGGGGTTGGCAGGATGATATCTGCGGCAAGCAGGGAGCCGAGGGTTACGCCCGCCGCGAGGGGGCGCTGGCGTGATTGATCAATGAAATCCTTTATCCACAGCTCAATAGAGTCACCAAAGAGAACAAAGGGGATAATTATCAATATGCAGACTATTGTTGAAATTGTTAACCAGCGCAGAATGTTTTTCATAAGAGTGCAGGATAATCATTTTGTGTGATATGGCAATCCCGTTTATCGGAAAAGTGACTCTCGGGATCTCACATCCCTGATCTCGGTTACTATGAGAGATTTTGTATGCCGCAACTGTGGGTATCGAACTTATGTTGAATCTATTTTGTGAGCAGTGTATGCTTCCCCCTCTTTGTGGCAGAATTGCCTGTTAACGCTATTGAAATATACGGGAGTGTTACTCACTCTTAATGGATTACAGAGGAATAGGTATGATGGGACCGAGTAAGCCGATAACTCCTGCGCGTATTATGGAATTGGCAAATGCATTTTATGGATCGAGTACTTTGTTTGCAGCGTCGGATGCCGGAGTCTTTGCGTTTCTGGCAGAGAACCCCGAGTCGGATCTGCCTGCTGTCGCGGATGCATGCGGGTTCAACCTGCGTGCCGCGCGTCTTGTTCTCGACTCATGCGTGGCCCTCGGGTTGTTATGCAAAAGTACTTCCGGTAGATATTGTAACAGTGCAGAGAGCGGCGCATTTCTGGTGCCCGGCAACCCCGGCAGCCTGCATGATGCCATAAGGTACAACAGGGATGTTTATTCCGCATGGGGCAAACTCCCCGAATTTCTGAGCAGCGGTAAACCGGTTGAGCCACCGTCGCTGCATCTGGGTGATGACGCTGAGCGTACCCGGGCATTCGTGCTGGCTATGCATGAACGCGCTATGAGCATAGGCAGGGCTCTTGTTCCGCATATCGACCTCAACGGGTGCACAAAAGTCCTGGACCTTGGTGGAGGCTCCGGCGCGTATGCCATGCTTACTGCAAAGTCAAATCCCAATGTCAGCGTTACTATGATGGATCTGCCGGCCGTGGCTGCTATAGCTGCGGAGTTGATTGATGAGGCGGGGATGAGCGACAGGGTGTCGGTTATCCCGGGAAGCTACCATGATACACCATATCCGGGTGAACAGGATGCTGTGCACTTCCTCGGGGTGCTGCATCAGGAATCGGAGACCGGCATACCGGAGCTGTTCAAGCGTGCCTTTGATGCTCTCAAGCCGGGTGGGCGTATACATGTGATGGATATGATGACAGACGCCACGCGTACCAATCCCCCGTTTTCTGCTCTGTTTGCCCTGAATATGGCGCTGACAACCGATAATGGATGGGTGTTCTCGGATGAAGATCTGGCCGGTTGGCTTTCGAAGGCCGGATTTGAGTCTATTAACGTGCGGCCCCTTCCTCCTCCAATGCCGCATTGGCTGGCTACTGCACGGCGCCCCGCGTGAGTTTTGGCAGGGGTTAGTACTGCAGTTTACTGCCGCCGATATATTCGCGCAGGATTGATGTCCCCGGTACGGCATAGTCGCTAATTTCGAGGAAGTTACCCAAAAAGCCCTGCAGTCTGCGTGCTTCTGAGTATTCGGGGTCGTCCGGTTTTATGGTGGTAAGCTGAAGCTCAACAATCGGCTTGAGGACTGCGAGCTCGTAGTCCAGTGCTGTATTGAATGTTGCGTCAGCCAGATGCTGGAAGGGGAAGATCCAGTGCTTCTCTCCGGCGCGGACGTTCGACCACATGCTGAGTGTGTCGTGTGCGCTGTGGCCGCGGAAGGTGTTGTCGCGTACGATCCGCCGCATCAGACGGTTGTCGGTGGTCGAAATTCTGTTATGGCTGTCAATTCCCAGCTGCGTTAATGCACTGACGTAGATAAGGAACTTTTCATTACGTTCCACACATTCCGTCAGGCGTGGATTCAATGCGTGAATACCCTCCATGATCAGTATATCGTTCTCGTTGAGTTTCAGGCTGTCTCCATTGAACTCAGGAGATTTTGTTACGAAATTGAAACGCGGGAGTTCCACCTCTCTGCCATTGAGCAGATCCTTGAGATTGTTGTTCAGAAGCTCAAGATCGACGGCTTCAACATGCTCATAGTCAGGTTTGCCGTCGGGGCCGATCGGGTTGCGGCTTTCGCCGACAAAGTAGTTGTCGGTTGAGATCATATGGGGGACGCGTCCGTTTACGCGCAGGTGAGTTGTCAGGCGTTTTGCAAAAGTTGTTTTGCCAGCCGACGATGGGCCTGCAATAAGTACAAGTTTAACCCCCTGTTCCGCTGCAATCTGGTCGGCTATGCGTCCCAGTTTCTTCTCGTGCAGTGCTTCACAGGTTTGCATGTAGTCGCCAATGCGCTTCTCAATTATCGCCTGGTTGAGCTGCCCGACGGTTGTTATCCCGGAGATGCGACCCCACTCCTTGTGCTCCTGATAAATGCCGAACAGATGCGGCTGGGGGGAGAAATCATCGAGTGTGCCGGGATGTTCCTGCTGAGGTATGTGCAGTACAAAGCCCGGGTTGTGGTGTATGAGTTCAAAGTTCTGTAATGTGGCGGTGCAGGCGGTAAGGGGTCCCTGCGCTAAATCGTAAAAACCGTTGCATCGCTGAAGTGTTATTCTTGGCGGATTGATATGCTGAAGAAGGTTCAGCTTATCCTGTTGGCCGATATTTTTTAGCATCGAGACAGCATCGGTGTATGAGACGGTAAGACGCTCGATCGGTGTGTTGCTCTCAACGATTTCGCGCATTTTTGCAGAGATGTCGGCCAGGGCCTGCGGCAGAGTGGTGTCACGGCGCGCCTTGCTTAGGTCAAGAGAGCAGTAAAGCCCGGGGCCAAGAGAATGCTCCACCCGAAGCCTGGCACGCGGGAAAAGGTCGTGTGTAGCGCAGGCAAGCAGGAAGCATAGAGAATTTCGGTATACGCGCCATCCGTCCGAATCGGAGGCATCCAGAAACTCAACTTCGCAATTTACAGTTACTGCTGTTCCAAGCGAAACAATTTCGTTATTTACACGGGCGGCGATTAAGGGGTGCGGATGATTGCTCCCGGAAACCAGGTCACCAATCGGTGTGCCGGTTATGCAGGAAAGCTTCTCTGTGTCGCCATTGTTTCTGACGATGACGGTGACGCTGTTATCCGTGTCGCCCTGAGAACATCCGTTGACTCTGTTATCCATGATGTAATGCCAGCCCTGGTTCTTTGCGTGCGTATCACCTGCCTCGCATCCGCAGATATGGAGAGGCAGGTGGGTTAATGAAGTAATTCCGGGAATCAACCACCCAGTATGCGACGTGATTCGTCGAGGAATATGCCCTGAAGGTTCATGCGCAACGCCTCCGGGTTGGTAGCGTTGTACATCCCGTCAGTTTCAGTTATGAAACCGTCGTTTATAAGGTTGTAGATCGACTGGTTGAATGTTTGCATACCCTCTTCAACTCCTGTCTCTATGGCTGCTTCAAGCGTGTCGAGCTGCCCCTTGTGGATCAGTTTTCGGACAGTGGGGGTGTTGAACATGATCTCTGCGGCGGGGATGACACCTCCACTGGTTGCAGGGATGAGTCGCTGGCACACAATGGCGGCCATGTTGGTTGCAAGAGCCTTGCGAATGTGATCCTGCTCTGTTTCGGCGAATACGTCCAGTAAGCGCGGCACGGCTATAGACGCAGTCGATGCGTGGAGTGTGGAGAGAATAAGGTGGCCTGTCTCTGCGGCCAGAAGCGCCGTGCGGATTGTTTCAGTATCACGCATCTCGCCGATCAGAATAACGTCGGGGTCCTGTCGCAGAACATGTTTCAGTGCAATACTGAAGTTAGCGGTGTCGAGGCCTACTTCACGCTGCGAAATAAAGCTCATCTCGTCGTGGAATGTGTATTCGATAGGGTCTTCGATCGTGATTATTCGTCGACGTGAGGTCCTGTTGATTTCACCGATGATGGCAGCAAGGGTAGTTGACTTACCTGAGCCGGTTGTGCCTGCAAGCAGAATTATGCCTCGCGGTATTTTAGATAGCTTGTGCAGGTTTTCCGGTAAATTAAGCTCTTCTATAGTGGGGATATCGTCACGCACATGACGCAATGCCAGCGCAGGGGACCCCTGTGCCACAAATACGTTTACACGAAAGTTTCCTATGCCATCTTCAAGGTGTGAGAAGTCAATTTCATGTTCGGCGCGAAAGCGTTCTCGATGTTCGATAGGTATCACATCGGAAAGAATTTCGTTCATTGTGGTTTCGTCGGTTTCAGTGAACCCGCTGGGTGTCAGAACTCCGCCGATTCTGAAAAAGGGCTGTTGGTTTCTTTTGATATGTATGTCGGATGATTCTTTTTCGACAGCATGCTTAAGTAGCTCTTTTAGTATGGACATCTTGCTCTCCGTGTTACTAGTGAAGTCTCCGCATCATGAATATGCCGGCACATAAGAATATAATGTTCGGCAGCCATGCCGCCATCATTGCCGGCAGTAGCATCTGTTTTCCTGCCCACAATCCGGCGTAGGTAAGTATGTAGAAGGCAAAAAAGCACCCCAGTGCCAGCGTGATCCCTTTCATTACTCCCTGCCGACCGGTGCCTATGCCGGTTGGTATTGCAAACAGTGTTATAATTATGCATGCCCATGGTGCTGCCAGACGCGAGTGAACATCATAATCTCGTGACTTGCGGGTCTTTACCGGGGCACTTCTGTTGGCCTGTTGAAAACGTATCATTTCGCTGATAGAGAGTTCGTCCCATGTGTCGGTGTCGGACATGATTTCCCGGGGAAGCTCTATTAAGGCGGGCATAGGCCATAGTGACAATGCATTCAGTGGGTCACTGGCCGATGGCGATATTGGTGCGTCTTCGGGGTCGAAGCGTGTGATATGCGGAGCAAACAGCCACCAGACTCCATCCAGGAACTCAGCCTTCTCTGCAAGAAGTTCATACTCTCTTGTGCCATCCGGGCGCTCCTGAGTTATCTTCACCCCCTGCAGTAGGTTGGGATTGTCGCGGTTGATTTCATCAATTACCCAGTCACGGTGCGTGGCCTGGTTGCTGTGAAGCACATTCTTCAGCTCTAAGGGGGTGGACTGAGTGAACTTGCTCGCCTTGATGTCCTTAGTCCATGCGTTTGCCTTGGGTGTCAGAAATTCGGTATTTGCCAGCGACAGCAGTGATGCGATCAAGGCTACAGAGAGAAAGGGCATGGTTATATGCATGAAGCTTATTCCGCCGGCTCTCATGGCTGTGAGTTCGCTGTTGCGCGAGAATTGCCACACGGCATAGAGCGTTGCCAGCATAAGCGATGCCGGGAGTAACCAGTTAATATAGGGCAGTATGCTGAGGGCAAAAAAGTATATTACGTCTTTCAATGGCAGTTTGCCGTCGATTATGCGCGGGAGGGAGTCGAATACATCGAAAACTATGTAAAGCAGACAGAATGCCGAGATCAGGAATATGAAGGGGGCCAGCAGTCCATGTAGCAGATAACGTGTAATAATTTTCATTATATCAGACCGTTTCCGGACTATTCATTCCCTAATATGGTGCAGAGCGGAGCTCGATTAGCGAGAAACCACCATCATTTTTACGACGTGCAGGCTTGTACACTTCCCGTTCCGTGGTAATGTATTATTGTTTCTTATAAGGGTTAGTTTTGTCAATGCTATTTGGTTACGGCTTATGATAAGTGAAAAAGAGGGAGCAGATGGCTTTGCAGGCGGTCCCCGAAGGTGGATTCGGCTTGCATTGGTGGGCTTATGGGTCATCATGGCTCTCTGGCGTCCGTGGGATAGGGGAGATGACAATTACGATACTATGCCGCCTGAGCTGGCACAGCGCGTGCCCGAAGCCGTGGGGTGGAAAGAGCTGGGGCGGGGGGTTTACCAGCTCTTCGACGCCAATGGTGTCACAGTGGGGCGTGTTTTAACAAACAGTGGCTCAGATGATCTTCCCGTAGGGCAGATGGGGGAGGTGTCGGTTGCCGTTGTTCTTGAGGATGGCGGCGTTTCCGATGTTGTACTGCTGCGCCATTCCGAGGCGCCCTCTTATGTAAGTATTCTCAATAAAGCAGAACTGTTCGATCGTTGGAATGGTCTTATGCCGGAGGAGGCACGCGATCTTGAGGTGGATGCTGTGAGCGGAGCTACCCGCACAAGTGCTGCAGTGGTCAATGGCGTAGCACTGCTCATGGGCGCATCTGATGCACCGCTTGCGGTCAGGACTCCGTGGTTTGTGCGGGTGTCGGTATGGTTCGTCCTTGTCTGGGGTGTTCTGGGGCATTTTCTGCCGGAGATGATGCGTCGCTTTAGGACGCCTCAGCTGATTACCAACACGGTGGTGCTGGGCATAATGACCGGATGGCTTCTCACTCTGGGGCTGATGGCCGGGTGGGTCGAAAACGGTGTCAATCTGGAGGCGCAGGTGGAGCTGATTCTCCTGGCGCTGCTTGCTCTCGTCCTGCCAATGCTGAGCGGAAGAAGCTTTTACTGCTCTGAATTATGCCCTTACGGTTCGGCGCAGGAGCTGGCAGGCAAGCTTGGCAAATGCCATGGTAAGGTACCTGTAGCGGTAGGTAAGGTGCTTGTTGTTATTCGTGCAGTTATAATTTTACTGGCCGCGCTGGCTATTCTGGTTTTAGGCGTCGATGCTGACTTTGCCAGTTTTGAGCCATTTTCGGTATTTACCGTGCGGCACGCAGCCCTGGGGTCGCTGTTGCTGGGGATTGTCTTTATCGCGGTCTCTTTCTTCTTTCCGCGCCTGTGGTGTCGTTTCCTCTGTCCAACAGGCTGGCTACTCTCGCTCTTTCGCCGCAATCGCAAGAGCAAGGACCCGGAGGAGTAGTAATGTCCGGTGGTGCTATGCGTGGTGGAGTGATACTGAGTGGAGTGGCCCGGGGCTGCGTGGAGGGCGCTCGCTCGCTTCTGGGCGGCATATCCGAACTGCTCTACCCGCGCTGCTGCTCAGCATGCGGAGCTGAACTTGAGGATGGACAGCGGGCTCTCTGCCGTGAGTGCCTCTTTTCAGTTCCGTTGCTGGTCGACCCCGTGTGCGACCTGTGTGGCGAACCGGTTGTAGCCGCCAGCGCATCGCGCAAGGGGCTGTGTGGCCGTTGCCTGCGCCGCAGGCCTGTCTTCGACCGCGCCCGCTCAGCGGTTAGTTATGGACGTGCCGTTAAGTCTGCATTGCTTATGCTGAAGTTCCATCATGCGTTCTGGCTGGCAAAGGATCTGGGGATACTGCTTGAAGGCTGTGTACGGCGTCATTTCGCGCTGGCGGAGATAGATGCAATCGTGCCTGTTCCGCTGCACAGCCTGCGGCGGCGGCAGCGTACTATGAATCAGGCGGAGTTGTTGGCACGTGAACTGGGCCGGCGCCTTTCACTGCCTGTGATGACAGATCTGCTGCGCCGCTCAAGGCAGACCCTCCGGCAGACAGATCTTTCTCGCGAGGAGCGTCGGCGCAATCTGCGCGGGGCCTTCGAGGTCAAACAAAGGGCATGGGTCGAGCAGCGTGTCTTTCTGGTGGTCGATGATGTTATGACAACAGGCGAGACGGTCTCCGCCGTTTCACATGCACTCAAGCGCTCCGGCGCTGCCGGTGTATGGGTCGCTACGGTTGCCAGAGGGACACAGAGTGTGGTAATGGATGAGCGGGCTGAGAGAGGCCCAATAAGCGGAGGCGTCCCTGATGGAGAAGAGTGACATTCTGGAGCGGCTGTACGCACGGCGTACATTCGGAATAAAGCCGGGGCTTGCAACTCAACGGGCTCTGCTTGATATGTTGGGCAACCCCCAGGAGAGTTTCGCATCTGTGCATGTCGCAGGAACCAATGGCAAGGGCTCTGTTTGCGCTATGCTTGATTCCATGATTCGTTCCGCCGGTATTCGCTGCGGACGCTACACATCGCCGCATCTGGTCGATTTCAATGAACGCTTTGTTATAGACGGGGGACCAATTTCTGATGATGAACTTCTGGAGATTACTGCAGAGGTGGAGTCTGCTGCCGCAAGGGTTGAGGCTTCGGGCGTTCAGACCCCTACCTTTTTTGAGTGCTCTACGGCAATTGCCTTCTGTGCCTTTTCCAGACGCGGAGTCTCACTGGCCGTGATAGAAACCGGGTTGGGTGGGCGACTGGACGCCACCAATGTGGTTACCCCTCTGTTAAGTGTGATCACGCGTATAGGCCTTGATCATTGTGAATGGCTGGGCGACAGCCTTGAAGAGATTGCGGCAGAAAAGGGCGGCATTATAAAGAGTGGGCGTTCGGTTGTAAGGGGCGCTATGCCGGATGATGCCGCGAGGGTGATTGATTCAATTGCAATGGATCTGGGATGCCGGGTCGTGGATGCGGCGCAGTCCGTTTCGCTCACTGTCAGAGGAGGCAAAGGGGGCGTTGCTGTAAGCGGGAGCGAACAGGATTACGGGATCGTGCACCCCTCCCTGGCCGGCGCTTACCAGAATGAGAATATGGCTACAGCTGTTGCCGCATTTGAGGAGCTGGGAACCCTTTTGGGGGTGACATGGCCTGAAGGTGCAGTTAAGAAAGGGCTTGCAAATGTGTCATGGTCGGGGCGCTTTCAAGTTATAGAATCGGAGCCGCCGGTTCTGCTCGATGGAGCACATAATGCGGATGGTGCACGGGCTCTACGGGCAAGTATCAAGAGCTCTTTCGGGAAACGGAAGGTCGGGGTTGTCCTCGGAATGTGTGCCGAGAAAGATGTCTCGGCATTTATATCCGAGCTGGGTGGGTTCGTAAAGCATGTCTGGTGCGTGGATATAGCAAACCCCCGCAATATGGGTGCCGACCTCTGCGCACAGCACGCAAAGCGCGCTGGACTGCAGGCAGAATCTATCGGTTCACCGAAAATAGCGATGGACGCTGCAAAGGAATGGGCATCTGACTGCGAAGGTGTAATTGTGGTGTGTGGGTCACTCTTTCTTGTGGGGGAGTTCCTTTCTTAGTCATACATGGCAATCATGTATGGGTGGTCGGGGTTTATCTGTTTGCATGCTCTGGGTTCTCCCTCTCTTGCAGGATCTCTTTGTCCTGTGTCACCCGTGTGCATCAGGCCACTCCCTGTCCGTGCTCCGTGTCGGTTCGTGTAGGTCCGTGTGTCCGTGTCCCTGATTTGGCTTGTTTGAGAGCACGCCTGTCATTCCGAGTCCGAACAGAATGGAGAGACAGAGCGTGAGAATACTGCCAGCTAGGTTCTGGCCCTGAGTTCCTTTTTCCGTCAAAATTGAGACAATCACAACGTACATCACGAACACCATGGCTCCCATAGGAATAGCGAAGCCCGGATAGCTGGCATGTCCCATTTTGTGGATGCACATGTACCATGTAGCCCACGCCAGAATGCCACCAGCTATGGCGAACAGCGTGAATGTAAGCGCCGTCATAAGTTTGTTAGGCTTCTTTCGTTTACCTTTCATTCAACTCTCCATAGCGAGCGCAATTATGTACGCTTCACCACAAATTTGTGCGGTAACTGTACTTGATGGAGGGGGGGGTGTCAAATTGACGATGTGCCTGCCCGAGAGAGTTACCACTAATTAACACTAATACACACAAATGAGAAATGAGAAGTATAGTAATCGTGATAAAATATGGTTAAGGCGAATCTGCTGAGCAGCCTTGACGCACTCCCATTTGTTTAAATTGGCGGAGGGAGAGGGATAGACTCGGCGTTTCCCAACGCCTCGGTCCTTTCGCGTGCAGAGCTGTGCCAGTTCAAACGCGACCACGTTTGCCGCTTGCGGCATCACGTGGCAAGACCTTGGGTTCTATGATGAGACGTTCCTTTTCAGCCATTGTCTTCCCCATCCTGATTTCAGGTAGCGCTCGCGCTTTTCGGCTGAATTGCGGTCTGGGTGTTCTTCCAGCAGGATACGTTTCCATGGACGGAACGGTTTTGTTGAGCTTACACGGCCTGCGTTGTGGGATTTGAGGCGCTGGTCAGGGGTTGTGGAGCTGCCGATGTATAATCGGTCTTCTTCGTTTTTGAGGACGTAAACGAAATAAATGGCGGAGGGAGAGGGATAGACTCGGCGTCTCCCGACGCCTCGGTCCTTCGGACCTTGCCCTTTGGGCAATTCCCCCTCGGGCTACCCAAGCCCTCGTGGTCGAGCCCCATTGGGTTCTCATCCCATTTGTTTAAATTGGCGGAGGGAGAGGGATAGACTCGGCGTTTCCCAACGCCTCGGTCCTTCGGACCTTGCCTTTTGGGCAATTCCCTCTCGGGCTTCCCAAGCCCTCGTGGTCAAACCCCCTGTGGGGTTCTCATCCCATTTGTTTAAATTGGCGGAGGGAGAGGGATTCGAACCCCCGGACGGTCTCCCGTCGTCGGTTTTCAAGACCGATGCTTTCGTCCACTCAGCCATCCCTCCGCGATATTCAGATTTTCAAAAAAAATGGAGCGGGTGAAGGGAATCGGACCCTCGTGACCAGCTTGGAAGGCTGGGGCTCTACCATTGAGCTACACCCGCTTTGGAGCTTGTGACGAATGCCTATATGTCACAAACGGGGTGCATAATAGCGTATTGAGATCAGAGGTCAAAGTGAAAAGTGTCAGAAATCACGATTTGTTATAGATCGTATGCCCAGAGTGAGCGGAATGATGCTGCTTATAAGCGTTAAAATAATGATCCAGGCGTAAATTCCTATGGAGATATATGTGGATATTGAGCTTAAACGGCCAACATTCAGGAAATGGAACACGGTGGCAGGCGGGAAGATCATCAGGAATGTGAAAACCAGCGAGAGCAGCAGGTTGAGTGTGCCGCCGAAGCCGGATATGATCGATGCCGGATTGCGGTGCTCAAGATCAAGAAAGTAGGTGCCTATGCCGGTGGCCATTGCTGTGATCGCAATGTTAAGGCAGATTACTATTGTGAAAATCAATACGCGCGATGCCTGTGGAGCCCTTAACATGCTGGATGAGAGCTGCATGAGCCCAACCGAGATCAGCGTTAGAAAGGTGGCTGATGCGGCGAATTTCGTGAGAACAATGCGACGCGCACGGGTGGGGGCAAGCCCCAGTACCCAGAAACTGTGACCCTCAAGG
>CAZAKU010000016.1:0-3257 GCA_964485765.1 uncultured Lentisphaerales bacterium | reverse complement strand
GAACAATAGGCCCCCGGGGGACTGATCTTCCCCCGGGGGCCGCCTTACTGGACAATTTTATAGATCAACCGAAAACCCATACAAAACATAGGTGCGTTTGAAGAAGCGACCCGGGAAAACAACAATACACACTCCTGAGGGTGAAAGCCCGAAAGGATACCTGGACTACGCTCTTACGCATCGAATAGAACCATAGGCCCCCGGGGGCCTGACACTTCCCCCGGGGGCCACTTATCAATCGAACAACCAAACATCCCCCGTCTGAAGCCTACAAAGCGCAACCGGCGCAACCGGAAACCTTCTGCTTGTATACAGTGCAACAAAAGTGTATCTATACGGAGTAACTGGGGGGTGGTTAGCATGCATCCGGCGACGTGGAATGCACGCCCACTCCATTAACAATAGCCAAGGAGAGCGATATGAGCGAAGAAATCAAGATTATGCTAACTGAAGATGAGATGCCAAAGCAGTGGTACAACCTGGCCGCTGACTTCTCTCACCCAATGCCGCCACCGGTTGACGGCGAAGGTAATCCTATCGGCCCCGAGGCCCTTGCTCCGGTATTCCCGATGAACCTGATCGAACAGGAGGTCTCTACTGATCGCTGGCTTGACATCCCCGAAGAGATTCTCGAGATATACAAGATCTGGCGCCCCACCCCGCTCTACCGCGCACGCCGCCTCGAAAAGGCGCTCGGCACCCCGGCGAAGATTTACTACAAGAACGAAGGCGTTTCTCCCGCCGGAAGTCACAAGCCCAACACAGCCGTCCCTCAGGCCTGGTACAACAAGCAGTTCGGCATCAAAAAACTTACCACCGAGACCGGCGCCGGCCAGTGGGGCAGCGCGCTCTCATTCAGCTGCGCCCTGATCGGGCTTGAATGCAAAGTATACATGGTGCGAATCAGTTTCGACCAGAAACCGTTCCGCAAGATCATGATGGAGACATGGGGTGGCAAATGTGTTGCCAGCCCGAGCATGGAAACCAATGCCGGACGCGCAATTCTGGCTGAAGACCCCAACACCCCCGGCAGCCTTGGAATAGCAATCAGTGAAGCCATTGAAGAGGCAGTCCAGCGCGAAGACACCCGCTATTCACTGGGCAGCGTCCTCAACCACGTCATGGTACATCAGAGTATCATCGGACTTGAGGCCCAGGCTCAGATGAAAAAGGCTGGTGTATCGCCGGATGTCATCATCGGATGTGCTGGTGGCGGCTCAAACTTTGCCGGACTGGGCTTCCCATTCGTCAAGGACCGCATGGATGGCGCCGACATTCGCATTATCGCAACCGAACCGGAATCATGCCCCACCCTCACACGCGGGCCGTTCTCCTACGATTCAGGCGATGTCGCCATGATGACCCCGCTGCTGCCTATGAACAGCCTTGGTCACCGTTTCATCCCGCCACCAATCCACGCCGGCGGCCTGCGCTATCACGGAATGGCTCCGATGGTCTGCCACGCATTGCGCGAAGAGCTGATCGAAGCAACATCGATACCGCAGCTTGAATGCTACGATGCGGCTGTTACCTTCGCCCGTACTGAAGGCTTCATCTCTGCCCCCGAAACATCGCATGCAATCGCCCAGGCGATTCGCGAAGCGAAAAGGGCAACCGAAGAGGGCAAAGAGCGCACGATCCTGTTCAACTGGTCGGGCCACGGTTTAATGGATCTGAAGGGCTATCAGGCATTCTTCAACGGAGAGCTGGAGAACTACCCGCTTCCGCAGGAGCTGCTTGAACGCTCAATCACCTGCATGCAGGGGCTTCCCAAGCCTCCGCCACTGGCCTGAATCTGACAAACGCATTTCCGGCCGCTGTATAGTTGCCTGAAGTGCCCCGACAAAAAAAACGCGGCCCGTACACAGGAGTGAACGGGCCGCTGTTTTTTAGAGAAGGTCGCCAGTGTAGTCGCCCCTGAGTGACCAAAGCCGAACGGACGAATTCATGCGCGCCCGCCCGTACAGAGAGGCTACCTGACCGTATAGCGCGTCAGACGGGTAAGCAGCTTCCACATCTCTTCCATGCTTCCCACTTCAAGCATCTGGTTGCGATTGGCATCCACAACAAAGGTCTCGGTCAAACCGGCAAGCAGTTTAAGGTAAAAAGCGCTGACAGCAGTTGGGATAACGAAAAAGAATACGAAATGAGCAGGATCGTCATGATCGTCTCCCCATTGTATCCCCTTTCTGCTGAGACCCATAGCAAGGGTCAACCCGCCTCCCTCAACACCCCTGACATGCGGGTATGCAATTCCGCAATCTACAGCCGTGCTTAAGATCGCTTCGCGATCAAGTGCAAGGTCTGTCATCACCTTTGCATCCTCTATAAAACCGTGCTCCTGCATCGCCCCTGCAAGCTCTTCAATTGCGCCGTCACGGGTTGTGGACTCAAGCTCCGGAATCATCAAATCCTTATGCGAGAAGCGGCTTATCCCCACCTTTCGCGGCGCCAGACGGCTCGGCTGCGTACCTGTCCAGCGTGGCACATCAGTCCAGAAGAGGACCCGTGCGCAACTCGGACAATACTGGACGGTATCTGCCTTGCGCACAGCCTGCACCTGACTGATAGGCAGCTTCATGCCACACATTGCACATCCCTTTTCATTAATTGGAGCAGCAACGATCTGGTCGCGCTTACGCAACCGGTTGAAAACACTTCTGGCCTGAGAGGGCAACTTAGAGGTAAGAGAATCTATTGCGTCGTTCAGCCTGTCGAGATGCGCCCCCTCGGATAGAGCGCGATGCTCATCACGAATAAGAACCAACTCCTGCAGCTGAATTATATGGTTAACTGTTGAATGCATATCATCTCCATAATCAACGTCGCACAATCACTTGCAACATAAACAAAAAAGCCACAGACCACACTGCCGTGCCGCAATGGCGAAAAATCAAAAACACGAGCGAAGAGTATGCACAAAAAAAGACCCTTAGTCAAGAAAAGAGACGCTGTGACGCTGGATTCCTCCGCAACTTCCTCATTCGGTCAAGTCCCAATCCCCAATTCGCCATTCTCCAGTCCCAATCCCTAATTCCTAATTCCCAATTCTCCATTAACATACACTCTGGCGACCCTGCTTCCGAAGGAGCAGATAATCTCATAGGCATGAGTTGCTTTGAGTCTGGCCCAGTCATCCACCGAGGCAGCACCAAAGCCTTCACCGCCAAGGCATGTCACCTCATCACCCACATCAGCATCGGGAGCCTGGTCGAGTGCGACACTGGCATAATCCATAGAGATGCGCCCCAGCACGG
>CAZAKU010000015.1:0-4012 GCA_964485765.1 uncultured Lentisphaerales bacterium | reverse complement strand
GTATTGCCTGCTGATGCAGAGCTTCGACTTCTACGCAAATCGCTTTTCCTACCATGTTCTGCAGCCCGAACATCCGTCGTATAAAATGCGTCAGCTCTTACTAAACCGGGCACAGCTAATCGGCTGGAAATACTGTCTGGCGAAGGTTTTCTCTTTCCCGAGGATTCCAGATCACCTTTAACCCGTGTGCCCCCATTCGCTGCTACCGGTTTTTTACTACTGTCATAATAAAAGCCACCGGTGTCAGTAGGGGCATTCGCGTTTTCAAAACCTCTTGTGTTGACATCAGGGGCCTCGGCGCCACTCATTGACGCCCCGAGCACAACCCCTCTGGCAGGGTCTCTATCGACCACAGGCAGGTCGCCTAGCAGTGGGACCTCGGTAACATAGCCTTCAACCCCGTCTACTGCGCCTCTAAACCTGCCCGATCCTCTACCCAGATCTCGTTGTGCGCTTTTCGGCTTCGCAGGGCTGAGTTTATCTCTTTCAATACGCTGCTTTGTGGGAGGAGATGCAATCTCCTCGGGAGCACCTAAACCCCTCTTTTTGAAGCTAAGACCAACTCCGTTAAGTACATCCTTAACCTCACCCCCTGGCTTCGCTGCGCTTATTTCGTCAATCCATGTGGTGTCCTTTCCGTCGTCCTGTTCTGCCTTCTGGCCAGCTTTGCGTCCATTATAAGAGGAATGAGAGGAGTCTCTTTTTAATTTCTCACCTGCAGCAACTTCCAAACGATCATCCATGGCGTAGAAATCAACATCAACGCCCAAAGACAGGTTCTTAGTTACCGCGATCTCCTCCGTTTCCGGCACAACACTATATCCGGCCGAGTCTACCGCTGTCACTTTTACACCAGAGGCAGGACTGGAAGTCGCCACTGGTGATGGCTGCTTTCTATTGACTTCGAATCCCCCACGAATAGCGAGGCCTTTCCCGTTTGAGACCTCTTCCCAGCAGTCGGACTCCGATTTGTAATATCCACCACTTTCATAGGCCTTCGAATCCACGCTTCCGGGCCTGCTAACGACAGCGAAGAACATAAAGCACACAAACCCGGCAATAATGATCATACCGGCAGCACGGCGTACCCAGGGGTTCGACCTTACAAGCCAGCTATCGTTCCAGAATGAACGGCGCGATGTATCAGGTTTTGATTTCGAAACCCGTGCGGAGTCCAGTCTGGAGGCCTGGGTCAGGATGTAATCTACAGAGTTTTTGCGTAATTTCGGTGCATCGGCAACGTCGTCTGACAATGCTGAGTTCAACAGCGAAATCGTTTCACGCACCGCGGCCAGCTCCTCACTGCACGACTCACACGCAGCGATATGATGCTTAACCAGCGCGACGCCATCCCCCTTTAACTCCCCCATGGCGTATGGTACCAGGCATTCCCGGACTCGATTACATTTCATGCGAGCCCCCTTTCCAGCCGTCGGACATCGACGGCCAATTTTTGCACGGCATGATGTAGAATGTTCCCGACGTTGCCTACCGTACGGCCCGTAACATCGGCAATCTCTTTGTAGCTCAGGCCCTGCTGCAAACGCAGCAGAACTACCTGTCTTTCACGCTCACCCAACCGCTCAAGCAGGCTCAAAACCAGTTTTTTACGATCGCTTTCAACTAACTCACTATATGGATTGCTGCAGCCACGCGAACCGGATTCAACGGCCTCACGCTCATGTAAGCCCTTGCGGCGCTGATCTTTACGTACGAGATCGACAGCCTCGTTATGCACAGACCTAAACAACCAGGCTTTCAGTTTTTTCCCCGGGCGCATACCCGGAGGCCATTTATGAAGCAATTTAATAAACACGTTCTGCACCACATCCTGAGCACTTGAGAGGTCACCACCAACCAGTCGCAGGGCATAACCCAACAGAGGCGATTCATGTTCCTGAACCACAGTCTCTATCAGCTCACGCCTTCGAGGCTCCCGCCCCGGTGCGATCTGAGCACTTTCTTCGTGCATCAATTACCCCTCAAATGTTCTTTCAATGCTGAGACGTCTCTCGACGGCACTATCTTCACAGAAAAATGAAAAACATTAAACATTTTCTTTTCACGGCACAGTACAGGATCAGGAGATCACCTCCAGAAGTAGTGCCAGCTGTATGTATGATCGGCCTCGGCGCCCGGCTTCAACTGCGTCTCCCAGGTAACCTTACCTATCCCGTTATGCCGATACCACCACCATGGCCAGGAGTAGTTATACCACCACGACGAGGTCTGTTCATCGGGCATATAATTGCGGTTTTCAAAGGGGTTTGCCATCTCCTTCTTACCGTTCTGCCCCACCTCGCCAAGATTACCCAACACATAACGGGTCACCTCAACGGTTACACTCTCTTTTTTGTAGTTAAAGAGCGATATCGAGCCCTCCAAGTCTATGCGTGCATAATTATCGCCACTCCACACCACTGCATTCGGCGTACGCTTCGTTTCTTTATCAGTTTTCTTGACCGATATATCCACAGCCGTAGTAAGTTCGATATCAACATCTCCATCAACGGGTGTATAAGTCATCATTCCCTGGGCAATAATACGCCCATTTTTAACGATCATTGCCGGAGCTGTCGTTAAGGGATGCTCCCCACTGTTTTTTATGCGAAGCTTATGTTTAACCTTAGGAGAGTGGAACATCTTCACAAGATCGCGCCTTTGAGACGACCCCAAATTGCGCAGCACATCTGCAGGTGGCGTAAATGGAATATCAACGGCATATATATCCTTATAGTCAAATTCATACTCGGCAATCGGCATTACCATTCGCTCTCCCTTGCGCAATGAAATGTTCTCTATCGTAAAGATATAGAGATCCTCACTTTTATGACTGCCGCTGAGCTCGGGGCCGAGATCCATCGATGCCCCTCCTCCGGCAGCGGAGCGGTTCGTTCCACGGGCGGGCATTGCCCTCTGGCTCATAATCGCGTTGGAGAAGGCGTATGCTGTCTGACTGTTCTGCTGAAAATGAGATGTCAGCTGAGCAACATGCTGCTTCAGTGAAATCGGGTCGACCGAATCGCTGAAAGCAAAGGAGGGAACCCCTACAACAAGGTTAACCGTCACATTCTCTATATCGGCAAGCTCATTTATAAGGGAGGCTTCCAGTTTAACCACAACCCTGTTATCGGGCATCAGCTCTACACGATACGCTGGAATCCAGCGAATGCCCCGCTGAAGGTAACTCATGCCCACATCAACGGTATCGCGCTGCTTTTTCTTCCATTTCAGATCTAAAGTAAGGCGATCCCGAAACTCCTCCTCGTGCAGCGTACCCTCACACTTATCGGCAAAAGTAACATCGGCTATTCTATTGATATCAACGGCCTTGAGCCCCTTAACCGTACGCAGCATCACGATACTGCCCTTTTGCGGAAGCACCTCTCCTGAGGCAGGGGGAGCCAGTCTGGCCAGTTCGGCGCCGGAGCGTGTCGGCACAGATTCTATCACGGCTTCGTAGAATGTGCTGCCGCCGGCATCATCTGCGAGCGGCTTTTCGGTAACCACCACACTGGCGCCGATATTGCCCTCTATCATCTCCCGAATCGTCAGTGCGGTTTTGCCGACCATCACCCTGTGTCTTCCCGCAGTAACTGCTTTCAGCTCTGCCTCCTCATCCGCCGAGAAAGGCCAGTAGGTACCCAGCACCGGGGCGGGCAGATAATCAAGAACGACATCGCCGGATACGGTTACCGGCATTTTACCGCGATGCAGCACAAAGGCATGTCCATCCTTAAAAACGGTTACCTCGCGTATCTTCATCTCCGGCAGGACCTCCAAAGGCTCCACACCGGATGCCGTCAATACGACCAGTAGAGATAAAACTCCTAACAACATTCTCGCGGTTTTCATGATGACTCCTGCTTTTTTGTTTAAGACCATAACGTCACGTGATGTGTCTCCTCGATCAGACAACAGCCGCATAGTCACATTTCCCAGAAAACAAGATGTAATAGAATTGTAAAAACCCGGTAAAATATTCTGCACAAGAAGCGTACCCGCCAGATAG
>CAZAKU010000014.1:0-3499 GCA_964485765.1 uncultured Lentisphaerales bacterium | reverse complement strand
CGTAAGAATAAATGGGCGGACATAGTTGCTTTTCATATATTTCTCATGCTCCTGAGCTTTTGTTCGTGCTCCTCTTCAAATACCGCCAGGGCTTCGACCAGTGCACGAAAACCACCAGTGACATAGCGAGCTGCGGAAAGATAGGCTTCCTTGGCGATCCGCTCACGTTCAATCGCCATTTCAATCAGTTGTGACAAGCTCACCGGACTCTCGGGCAGCTCCCGCGTATTAGCGGATAAATTCGGGGGGAACTGCATCATTGCCTCGGGTTCGGGTGGAGTCCATTCCTGAAGCTTGAGTGCGTGCTGAGTCTCCTGGTCTTCGAGCAGTTTTAAGAGTTGGCAAACAGGCCCTGGCTCGACCTGTTCCCGCAGAGCCCTGTAGAAGGAGGCAGAATCACGTTCAAACTCTATGGCCCTGTCGATAAATTCGCGGCAGGTAATATAGGAGGAGTGCTCAGAATTTGTCATACCAGATCCTTTCCTTTGATATTCCCTTATCCTGCAGAACTTCCGTTACTGCGTCGATCATTATCGGCGGGCCGCACAGATATGCTTCGGCATCTTCACCGGAATGCTCCTCTTCGATCACGGAATGAATGAATCCTGTTCTTCCCTTCCAGTCATCACCGGCGTCGGAGAGTGCCGGATAGTAGTGGAAATTCGGGAACTCCTCGTCCATTCGGGTGAACAGATCATGGTCATAGAGGTCCTCTATGGTTCGGGCGCCGTAATACAGCTCGAGTCGTCTATGAGTCTGATGCTCTTGCCAGTATGAGGTGATAGATTTCAGAGGAGCAAGCCCAACCCCGCCTGCAACACATACTATCGTGCGGGTTGAGTCCGTCTGCAGGAAGAAATCACCGTAGGGCCCCGAAATGGCGACCTGGTCGCCAACGGAGCGGGCGTGCAGAAAACCGGAGCCGATACCTTCGGGAATGTATTTAACATTGATCTCGATCTCCTGCCCCTGATCAGGATTTGAAGCCATTGAATAGGCACGAAAATCAACTTCGCCATCATGCTCAATACGCACCTGAATGTACTGCCCCGGTTTATAGGACATTGGTTCATCATCAACCAGCCCGATGCGAATCCGCCTGATATCGCTGGTGACCGGCTCGGTAAGCAGAATTTCCCCAGCATACTCACGGATTTCAAGATATTCGGCAGGGATCTCAATCGACAGATCATTCTTTACCCTTACCTGGCATGCCAGGCGGAACCCGGCCCGGATTTCATCGGTACTCAGTATCAGGGCTTCGGTAGGAATCGGGGCCCCTCCCCCCTCTACAACCTTCACCTTGCAGTATCCGCAGGTGCCTTTGCCGCCGCAGGCCGAAGGGATAAAATATTTGTTCTCGAGCAGCAGCCGAAGCAGGGATTGGCCCCCCTGGCCCTGGCACTCCTTCTCCCCATTGATCTGGATACGGCAGGTCCCGTAATTAGAGACAACCCGATCCATGAATATAATCAGCCCGGATATAATCAGGGCGAAACAATTCATAAAAATAAGTGCGCTTATAATCATAATTAAGCCATTCCGGCCAAACCAATGAAAGCCAGAGCCATGATGCCAGCCAGAATTGCAGTAATTCCGGTCGCGCCAAAGTGTTCAAGGGGTTTGGAAAATACCAGGCGCCTGCGCAGGGCCCCCATCGCCACTATGGCGAGCAGCCAACCTATGCCAGAACCGAAACTGTAGAAGACCGACTCCAGAAACTCGAACGACCTGAGCACCATGAACAGAGAGATCCCCAAAATGGCGCAATTTACAGTAATCAATGGCAGAAATATGCCGAATGCGTGATAGAGCTTAGGCATATAGCGGTCGATGACTATTTCAAGGATCTGGACAATCGCGGCAATTGTTACAATAAAGACCAGGAACTGAAGGAACTGAAGCTGCATGGGGATCAGTAAACAGTGGTTGATCAGCCAGTTGACGGCTGCTGTAATCGTCATCACGGCGGTGACGGCAATTCCCATTCCGGCCGCAACCTTGAGATTCCGGGAGATAGTAACAAAGGGGCACATCCCCAGAAAATAGGTCAACGCTATGTTGCTGGAGATTATCGAGGCAAACAGGATTAGCAGGAATTGCATGAAGAACACCCTCCTTCGCTACTCTTAGCGGCAGCCCCGGCACGCAGCCAATTTACGACCAGAATGAATATACCAAGCGCGAAAAATGCTCCCGGCGGGATGGCAAGAAGCTGTATCGGCTCCAGGAACTCGGGCAATACACGCAAACCGAACAGCGTGCCAAACCCCAGAAGCTCCCTGAAGAATGCGATCACCATAAGCGAAAGTGTATACCCAAGACCTACACCACAGGAGTCGACTATCGAAATGCCGACACTGTTATTGGAGGCAAATGCTTCGGCCCGCCCCATAATTATACAGTTGGTTATAATCAGGGCGACATATGGCCCCAGCGCTTCACTTATATTTGGAAGTAGTATCTTTAGCATCATATCCACGGTAATTACCAGACTGGAGGTGATCAGCATAAATACAACCATGCGCACTTTTTCAGGGATGAACTGCCGCAGCGCTGAAACAATGGCTGAATTCACCACCAGCACTACCGTCACAGACACACTCATAACCAGGGCATTGGCGAGTAGATTAGTTACGGCCAGAGTTGAGCACAGCCCCAGCATCATCCCGAAAATCGGGTTGTTGTGCCAAATGCCTTCAAGCAGCACGCTCCATTCCCTGGAGCGAAACAGCCGGTACCCCTTTTTCGGTACTCTTAAACCTGTGCCTGGATTATCCATTGTCAATTTCCTGAACTATCCGGGAATACCCGGTCCATCCCTTTAATGCCGCCATTTATGATATCTTCAACCGCCTGACTCGTGCGTGTCGCGCCGGAAACGGCATCCACCTCGTTATCGGAAATGGCAAACCTAACCAACCGTATCTCCGGCCTAATATCGGCGCCGGCAAACATCTCCTGAAAACCATCTTCGGCAATCCGTCCCCCCAGCCCCGGGGTCTCCGCCTGTGAGATGACACGCATGCCGTATAGAGACTGATGATCCGGATTGACAGCGATCAGGAGTTGAATTCTACTCCACAGTCCCGGACCCTCAGATGTAAAAACGATCGTGCCGGGGTTCGTCACTATGGATCGATAGTATGTTAACTCACCAGCAGAAACAGATTCAAAATTATCGGCAAATAGCTCCTCGACATTCTCTCCCTCAATCGGCACCTCGAGCATCGTCAGGATTGTTCTGTATAAACGAATATTGAAAATTACCGAAGCACGCTTGTACGCATAATATCCCCCCGCAAGCAAGAGCGTGCAGGCTGTTGTTACAGCCATCAGGAAAAGGACCATTTTAATCTCTTTCTTCACTAATTCCCTCTTATGCAGCAGGCTCTTTAACATCTACCCCGGACACACGCCTGACCTTAATGAATATCTCGTCGATCAGAGGGGTGAAGACAGCAACAAACAATACAGCGAAGAACGCCCCGTCGGCCAC
>CAZAKU010000013.1:0-3618 GCA_964485765.1 uncultured Lentisphaerales bacterium | reverse complement strand
AGAGCCGTCCCACTCTGGCACCCTCCCGAACAGCCAACTCCCGTACCTAGACAACGTAAGCGTTATCTTCCACCATGGCATCATCATCCACGTTTGCGCAGTAGATAATAGGTTTGTCAGTAAGAAGCTGAAACTCCTTGAGAAGCTCATCATGCTTCTCGCGTTCCTCAAACGAGCGTACAGAGAAGCCCTCCGACAGGTGTGCCAGGAGCGCTTCGGCTGCTTCGAGACGCGGTCGCAGCGCTTTATCGGAGCGTGCGCTGCGCGTCAGGCGATCGACAACATTTTCCATCACCTGCAGATCGGAGAGCACCAACTCCGTCTCTATCACACCAATATCTCTCAATGGGTCAACGGAACCGTCAACATGTACAACATTTTCATCGTCGAAACAGCGTACGACATGCAGGATTGCGTTTGCCTCACGTATGTTACCCAGAAACTGATTTCCAAGACCTTCGCCCTTGCTTGCCCCTTTAACCAACCCGGCAATATCCACAAAGTCAACGGTTGCATTTATCACATCTTCCGGCTTAACAAGATCCGCAAGCTGAGTCACCCGCTCATCAGGCACAGGCACACTCGCCTTATTCGGCTCAATAGTGCAGAACGGATAGTTGGCACTCTCCGCATTCTGTGCCCGTGTAAGCGCATTAAACAACGTCGATTTGCCAACATTGGGCAACCCGACAATTCCGATACTCAATCCCATTTTAAATTCCTCTGTTTCTCACTCAACTGCCACACCCGGAGAAAAACCGTCCGGAGAAAACAGCAATATGTGAATTACTGCCTAAAATGTTCTATGTCCTGCAGAGCGCTTCATCCGCCGCAGCTTGCCAGCCACAGCTACTCGCTGAACAGCCGTCATTCGATCAACAAGCAACACCCCTTTCAAATGGTCTACCTCATGCAGAACTGCACGAGCCAACAGACCATGAACCTTGATCGTAACACGATCTCCGCGCAGATCGGTGTAGGCACACTCCGCCGCCGCAGGGCGCGATATCATTGCGTAAATATCAGGGAAACTGAGGCACCCCTCCTGACTGCGCTGCTCGCCACTCTCGCTGACAATTTCCGGGTTTATCATAACGAGGGGCATTGCGATATCGGCATCAGGGTCCTCCTCGTCGGGACCACGGGACTTGCGGTCCGGGGTTACATCAACAACACAAATTGCCTCGTTATGGCCTACCTGCTCTGCTGCCAGCCCCAGCCCGCTGGCCGCATACATCGTCTCCAGCATGTTCTTTGCCAAATCCGCTATCGACGCGTTAACTTCGGTTACAGGCTTGGCCTCGGATCGCAATACATCATTTCCATAACAAACTATCTCATATGTCACAACAAACCTCCTGAGCTATCCGACAACGAAAAATGCACTCGTTCAATAACGGCGGGAGAGTGTACCACACACCGGGGATTAAGAAATACACAATATCATTCATCCTGCAATTTCCCGATCAGGGAGCCACGTGTAGAGAGGAGGGCGGCTGCAAAACTCACAAAAACACCCAGAGTTAACGCTGCAAACGACAATCCTGCCATAACAAGCAAAGGTACAAACATACCATCAGTCACCGCAGGGACAACTACGCAGCAAGCACCCGACACACCGATCATAACGCCACTCAGGATGATCCATATCTGCTCAGAGAGTATCCATGCACAAACCTGCCGACGCCTGAATCCAACGGCCTGCAGAAGGGCAATCTCCTTTCGCCTTTCCACAACATTACGGAACACGACAACGCCACTCCCCATCACACCGGCAAGTACACCCAGTCCGCCAAGAACCAGAAACATGCGCAGGTACACTGATTCCACTTCGTAAAATGCTTTCAGCACATCGGCGACGTGCGACACATCGGCGCCATAACGCTCCAGACGACGAAGCAGTGCCCGCCGGGCAGCTTCAGCATCGGCCCCACCGGGAATATCCACCAGCACCATGCCATAACCGCCCACCCCCGGATACAACCTTACAAAATCATTATCAGACAGCAGAATTCTGCCATGGAAAAGGCTCAGACGCATCGGCAGAGACGCAGCTATCTTCACCTCAGCACCGGGACGCCCTGCTTCAAAAATGCCATCTCCCGGAGATTCCCCCGTTTCTCCTGCCCGCTTCAACCCCCAAAGCCATGTGTCGGCGTCGCCAGCCATAGCGGCAGGAATAGCACCAGATGATGAGGATAATAGCGGCTGCCACACACCCTCTCCTCCAAAAGCCCCCAGTGCTGTCATTCTTTCGACCGGAATGCCGACAACTCCGGGCAACTGCGCACGGTTCAAATTCTGGCAACCCGCATCTCCTGCACGAATGACCCGTAATGGCAAATACTGTGCTCCCCGCAATGAATCGTCGCGCTCCAACCCCAATCTTCTAGACCCGCGCTCCGTAGACGGGTTGTCAGGTAGAGGGAGGCAGCAGGAAACAATCAGATCAAACCCGCCTGTCCCCGACTCACGCAAATCAGAATTCCGCGCGGGATCCATGCTCATTCCGCCCACGCTCAAAGCAATGAAGAGCCCCAGTGCAAGCAAAGCCACAACCGAGAGACTCCGCCCGGGACGGCGCCGTACGTGCCCTACCCCGGCGGAAAAGAGGCCCTTCATTGACGCAGATCCGGCAGCATAAATGTATTTAACCGAAACAAGAGAAATCCCTGCAAGAACCACGCAGGCACCGGCACCGAAACGAACAAGTGCAGGGTTAGCTGAATTAGCGGAAATCAGCATCAGCACAACGCCACCAGAGAATCCTGCAAAGACTAAGCCCCATGAAAGCTTATTTCGCAACCCCACAATCCCTGCAACAGTATCATCAATGAACCCACGCAGCAGATCAACCGGGTCACGTCGTGAACGAGAGTGAATAACCAGCACCAGAACCACAACAGAGCAGACCCAGGCAATGGCTCCGCCGGATACATTCAGCCGCCCTGCAGGATGAAATGCCACCTCCGCACTGGCAATAGCGCCACTCCATCCGGTTTGCAAAGCCCACATAAGCCAGCGAGCGTAATATCCCCCCAGAAACGCACCGACACAGGAGCCTGCAAGGACGACTGCCGACAACTCAATACCCAGCAGCACGACACAACGGACCCGCCCAAACCCTACTGCGCGTAAAAGACCTAGTTCACTGGAACGCTGCTCAACCGAGAGAGCCGACAAAACCCCCACCAGCATTAATGCCGAAATAATTATAAAGAAACTCAAACCCAGAAACAATCCACCCAGATCCATGCTGCTCGAAACCGCCTTCAGTGCCTGCGCCCGCAGCGGCTGGATTATCAGACCCAGATCAGACGCGGCCAACCGCGCCCGTATCTCTTTCACAAGCAGGCTGCGATCAGTGTATGACGGATAACGAACCTGCATAAGTGACCCGAACCGGTTGCGCCACATCTCCTCTCCGGCAGAGAATCTTACTACAGCCTTAGGCGTCTGCTTCCACGCCTCCCAATATGCCTCATTTGATTCATCATTAAGATCATCTTCATTCAGGGGCATCCCTATGTCCCAGTCAGCACAACTGTCGACATCTGTCAAACCGGGAAAAGAGGGAGCAAGAACCCTCTCTGCCTGCAGTTCATCCATAGGGAGAAC
>CAZAKU010000012.1:0-6341 GCA_964485765.1 uncultured Lentisphaerales bacterium | reverse complement strand
TTACAGCACTTGAGGTCCGGCAATTTTGAGCTGATATACTGGAGGGTAAGATCCTCTATCTCCTGGTGATGCAGTATGGAGGCAGTTTCGCGCCTTATATCCTTTGATATATGCAGAGCCGAGGAGAGCCACTGCTGCATCATACCCGAAGCCCAATCAGATGACACAGCGCCGGAAAAGGCATCCTTGACCTGTGCCACAATATGATTCTCTCCCGGAGTTTGCGAAAGCAAGCCTGCTGTCATTACCGAGAGGTGCGAAAATGCGTCCATGTCGCGTTTTACATAAAACCCGTTTTCACTCAATTTATCGAATTCCATAATACGTTTTAATACCCGCTCCACCAGCTCAGACTGTGTTACCACAGCAACCAGCTCTATACGGTTACAGGTATTCAGTATTACGAACTCATGAACGCCCCATACCTGCATAACCATACCGGCCACATCTTCCAGGCGCCGGCCGGCCAGATGAAATGGTTCCCGATCACGAATGGAAAGATAATTGTGGCTTGTGCCCATCACTATCAACCCAGCCGTCTCTACCATCTCAACGTGCCTCGCAAGACTCTCCTTAATAAGCTTTGAACGTCGGCACGATTTGCCACCTGTCGAGACAGAAACGGTAAGCTCCCCCTTGCGGAAGGTGGCCGGTGTTACAAAATCTCCATTGACCCAGCTCTTATCGACGCCGCAGGCATACACCCCCCGCTCACTGCATAGACGCAGGATTTCACTATTCACTTTTGCATCATTCGTAGCTGCAAAAGCGAGGCAAACCTCACGCAGATCCTCTGCATCGAACTCGCGGGAGATGTGGCTCAGCTCTTTACGTGCAACTCTCCCAGCCAGGTCATCATTGAGTTTCGGGCTTACAACGGTAACCACAGCCTCGGCATCCAGAAGTAATCCCGCCTTTCGTGCAGCGATTTTACCTCCGCCCACAACCAGGCAGGGCTTTCCGGCCAGCAAAAGGCCGACAGGGAATACAGTTTTCTTCTCTTGCATAGTTCTCACAACCACCACTCCATTCCATCAAACGAAAGTACACGAACCGAGAGCTCCATTCCAGGAGCCCAGTTCGAGATTGCCGCATCAGCATGGGAAGCCAAATTGGCAATCGTAACATTTACATTCTCACAGGTCATTCTGCTTAGTCCCTCCCGAATGCTTCTGGAGGTACGCAAAGCAGACAAAATCTCATCAGGAACACCATCCTCTGCCAGCAAGCCGGCCACGGCAGAGGGAGACTGGGCAACCTTATGTGCATGGGTATACTCATACCCCATTGCATACTTGGCCAGTTTTCCCGGCATACAGCAGACAATCAACTCGCTGAGCCCTGCTCTACAGGCGTAATCGCAAGCTTCGCGAATAAAATCGCCTATGCGCACAAAACTGACATCAGGCAGTTCGGGGTACTCCGCACGTGCTGCCCGAAGGCTTCTTCCGCCGGTAACCAGAACAGCCGTGCTGCAATCAGCGGCCCGCGCACCTTTGAGCAACACCTCGATAGTCTTTATATAAGCCGCATTGGAACAGGGAACTACAATCCCGGATGTCCCCAGAATAGAGAGGCCGCCCTCAATCCCAAGCGTTGGGTTAAGCGTTTTGCGTGCAAGGGTTTCGCCTTTATCCACCCCGACCTCGGCCAACCATGTGCCGCTTCTGCGGCCCAGCCCCGCCCGCAGCAGGTTCTCTGCAATCATACGGCGTGGTACGGGGTTGATCGCCCACTTGCCAACCGGAACATCCAACCCCGGACGCGTCACAAGCCCGACGCCATCACCGGCCCGTATCACAAGGGTCGCACTGCCGCAGCTTTCACAGTAATCCTCGGGCATTACCTCTTCGGAAGAGATCTCCCTTAAACTGCCGCGAATGACCGCACCGTCAGTAATATCGATATCATCACCGGCATCTTTTACGGCCCAGGCTCGGGCGCCGGAGTCACTCTTTTCCCAGCCGTTCATATTGATTCTACGAATCCTGCCATCGGGAAAGAGGAGTGAGATGCGTTTGCCGTTGCGACCTGCACACAGGCAGCGCCACGCGGCCAGCAGGGTTGCTGCCGCGTATGCTCCTGTCGAAAAACCTCTGCGCAAACCAGCCACTGCCTACACTCCTTCTAGTACACCATGAAACGCCGAAACGGCAAGCGGGCTTCCCCCGCGCCGTCCATTCAAAACGATCTGCGGCAGATCAGTCTCGAGCACCATCTGCTTCGACTCCACCACATGCACAAAACCTACCGGCATCGCGATTACAGCGGCGGGGCGTATACCCTCTTCATGCACCATGCGAATCAACCCCGCCAATGCAAGCGGAGCGTTGCCTATCAACACAACGGCACCGTTCAGCACCGACCCGGCCTTTTCCAGTGCAACCAGAGCCCGTGTGCAGCCCCGCTCTTTTGCAGTGGCAGCCACATCTTCATCAGCGATATAGCAAACAACAGAGTCACGCGTATAATCCGGATTAATGCCGCTCAGGCGGGCAACCGACACCCCGCTGCGGATCATATTTGAATCGCAATATACCGTGGCACCACCACGAACCGCGTTCCTGATTGCAGTGATGGGGTCGTTACGGAAAACCAAATCATCGGCTATAGCAAAATCAGCGCAGGCATGTATCATCCGGCGTGCAACCGGCCATTCATCAGCATTGAAACGATGTTCGCCCATCTCTGTTTCTATGCGGCGCAGGCTTTCACGCTCCACCTCGATTCCCGCCATATCCCAATCAATTTTAATCTCGGAACTCATACGATTCACCTCCCCGCTTTAAGAACAATCCAGAAAACAACAAACCCCAGAGCAACTACAAACCTGATCCCCTGGCTTAAAAGTGTAATCCACAATCCGTTGCGTCCGGGATAAAGGCTCAGCGCGCTTGGAAGGTTGCGACGCAGAACACGGACCGGCAAACTGAGAACATATCCGGTAACCAGAGCAAAGAACAGTGCCAGCGCAGTTAGTTCTCCGCTATTAAGAAACTCACGTGCGACAGGAACTGCTTTTGTTGTACTTGTCATCTGCATGACAACAACCGACATGGCGGACGGCGGCAATATCGAGGCCACAACAGCAGGCATCTTCTCACCCAGCCGTTCAAAGGCATCGATATGTTTCAACCATGCAACCAGAACATACACAGGAATAGCAACGGCCAGTACACGCGGTAAAAGGCTCCGCCAGCGCTTAAAAACAACTCTCCAGCCGGCAGCGGGCAACGATTTATACTCACCCACAACAACATCGGTTGCATCCGGTGCTTCAGCGGAAAATTGCTCTTTTTTAAGGGAACCAATAATCAATACTGTAAGCAGAACAATCAGGGAGTTCATGACGGTGAAGGAGACATACGCGAGCCCGGCTATTCCCAGGGTGGATATAAGCAAAGGGCCGGCAACCCGCAGATGCATCAAGGCACTTGCAAAGGAGTTTGCCACCGCACCAAGGATCAATGACCGTCGGCTAAGCTCCCCATTGGCATAGGCTGCCGACAGCATGCCCCCGGCCGCCTTTGGCGACACAAAGGCTGTCGCGAAGGAGGAGGTACATACCGGTGGCAGATTCGCCCGGTGTATGACGGGCCCCACCAAACGCGCCAGAAACTGCGTTATACCTGCGAGCTCCAGAAGCCATCCCAAGAGAATCCCGATGCTTATATAAAAAACAAGCCATCCCACACCTGGCAGGACTTTATATAGCAGGACCTCAATCACGCGTGCCCCGCTTCGCAATCAGCAGCGACAGGTATTCGATCTCCAGCCCGGCAATTGTTTCGGGATCTGTCTCTACCACCTGATCTTCAAGCCCCATACGAGCGGCATACAGCATCTCATCGGGCTGCATCTGCGTCTCAATAGCACCCAGGGCTGCAGACCTGTCACGGTATGTTTTAAGCAGGATGGCAGTATCTGCTGCGGCCATGGCACCACGCTTAGTGCCCTCCTCATTCCAGCGCGGAATAACAGAGAGCACCTCATTGTCCTCTACCAGCGGCTTTCCCCAAACCGCGGCGGCGGCCTGAAAAGATGTAATCCCCGGAACTACCTCTATTTCGACGTCGGGCAGCAGATTCTGCACCTCTTTCTGAAGATAAGTGAAGGTACTGTATATGAGGGGATCACCAATCGTGGCAAAGGCACAGTTCTTACCGGATTCGAGCGCAGCCACAACGCGCACTGCCGCGGCAACTACGGAATCATGGCGCTCCACAGGATCGGTTGCCATTGAGAAGACCAATGCCTCTCTGCTGGCTGTGCAGGTCTCAATCGAATCGACGATCTGCTCCGACACACTGCTGCGGCTTCTGGGCCCCACAACGTGGAAGATCACATCAACCGAACACAGCAGATCAACCGCACGCAGGGTAAGCAGCTGCGGATCTCCCGGCCCTACCCCAACTCCGTACAATTTCCCCAAAGTATCATTCGCACTCATAAATCAATAACCGCCCCGGTACAGGAGACTTTCAGCCCTGCACATATATCAAAACTAAAGCGTTTTCAGCGCCTCTTCCAAATGATTCATCCACACCGCGACTACATCGTCGTACTCCGCAAGACCTTTCAACACAGGGATGCATTCGACACCCAGAGGAGTTATGGCACTCTTCCATGAGTCCTCATCATCTCCCGCCAGGTCATTACGGGCATGATCCCCCGCAACCGACATAAAGGGCACCAGAAATGCGCGTTTCGGCTTATTCTGCTTAAGCGAAGAGAGCACATCATCAAGAGAGGGCTGCCCCTCTACAGTCCCGAAAACAGCTGAAGGGCAGGCCTTTTCGAATGCTGCGGCGGCCGCCAGAAAGGTCATATCGCACCGGCCATGACGATTGCCATGTCCCATCAGAACAACGGCGTCGCCCTCCTTACGCTCCGGCAGAGCAGCAAGGGTAGCGGAAACTACGGTTTCGAGGTCGGCACGACGTACCAGCAATGGCTTCCCCAGCGTAATCATATCGAAGGCATTCGGTCCTTTCCGGAATGACGACACTGTTTTGGAAAGGTCATGATACTCCGATCCGGCAGCAATATGCAGAGACTGCACAGCGACGTGCGTGAATCCATCCTCACGCAGCCTGGCCAATGCCATAAGTGGAGATTCGATTGTTTCGCCCTGACTAGCAAGTTTACGGCGGATAAAAGAGGAGGTGTAAGCCCAGCGAATAGGTATATCGGGAAATCTTTCACGGGCGATACGGTCAATATTTTCAAACGCTACCTTCGCCTCCGGTGAGCTGGTACCGAATGTAACCAGCAATATCGCTTTTTTCATATTCTGCGACTCCTTCTGCCTGCCCGAAACGTCACACACAAAAAGTACAGCAACCACTGCACAACTTATTAAAAACGCCCATTTTTTCATCTTCACATTCCCCTGTAATCCCCATCATAAACAGCAACAACCGTATACCGGCCTGTTGAGCTGCCCATGGCGGAGAAAGGCAAATGCGGGCACAAAAAAAGCCCTTACCCCCCTATAAGGAAGCAAAGGCATGCCGTATACACGACAAATCCCCTCTCCTCGAACCGCGAAGGAGCAAACAACAAGCTATCCTCGTCCTTTCAGAGACGAAGATATGAACGGAAATGTCTTCTGGCTTCCGGCATCAAACCTACTCCCCCACCTTCCCATCCCTAAGGATAGTGGCATCCGGGGTTTCGCTGACCAAATGTCAGCCGCAATTTCTTACGAAACAGCACGGTATCCGGTTACAGCGGCGCGACCGCGTCCGATTCTCACGGACTTCCATCTCACCGTTCACACTGGTTTTCAAAAAGCAGATCAAAGTGTACCAACTGCCGGTGGGTACTGCAAACTCAATTAGGAGATGAGACGGCATCATTTTTGCAGGAAATGGCGCCAACAAATCACACACGGCGGAGAAAGCAGAGCAAGAGAAAGAAACGACTCAACACTCTATACAAACGCCCGCAAAGCGGGCTCATCAAAGAAGCGGGCGCAGCCCAGGCTTCTGAGATGTGAAAGGTGCCCCCGTTGGCGCCATTTCGGTACCCGAGTCCACGAGGGATGCAAAAACGGATCGGCAGAGTGCGGCGGATGGTGCCGCGCAGCGGGAGCCGGTACATAGGTATGCCCGGCTTGTTACGATGGCATGTCCGCCGTAGTTCCGAAGGAACAAAGGAGGAAAGGCAGTTGCGCCGCGAAGCAAGCAACCACGCACTTGTCACGGCGTAAAAAGCGAAGCTCGAGGCCGGAACCCACCAACACGAGCAACCACGCAACCCACCCACTCACCACTCTATACAAACGCCCGCAAAGCGGGCTCATCAAAGAAGCGGGCGCAGCCCAGGCTTCTGAGATG
>CAZAKU010000011.1:0-4581 GCA_964485765.1 uncultured Lentisphaerales bacterium | reverse complement strand
GTTGTCGATCAGGCCAAAGATGGAGAGGCGATAGCCATTGTGTCTACAGATCCGGGCTTCGCTTCGGATATCCCTGCATGGTGCAACAGCACTGGCAATCGGCTTCAGAGTATCGCCCCCGTGGCGGGCGTGGCTGGTGAGTATCGTGCTGTCGTAGTTAAGCAGGCAGCAGCCGGCGACACATTCGCAGCGAGCTGTAATCAGGGTCCGAAACGTATGACCAATGTGGTTTTCAGTAACGATTTTGACAAGGCTATGGCTGCCTTTATAATCGCCAATGGCGCCGCTGCCGCGGGGCAAAAGGTAACCCTCTTCTTCACCTTCTGGGGCCTGAGCCTGCTACGGAAGGAAGCGCCGGTAGCCGTACGGAAGAACCTAATAGAGAAGATGTTCGGATGGATGCTTCCCAAAGGAACCCGCGGATTGAAACTATCCAAGATGCATATGGCCGGAATGGGAACGGCTATGATGAAGGGCGTAATGTCCTCTAAAAATGTATCCCCGCTGCGGGAACTTATGGATCAGGCCATTCAGAATGGAGTCCGTATGGTTGCATGTACCATGACGATGGATGTTATGGGGATCAAGCATGAGGAGCTCATCGACGGGATCGAAGAGGGTGGGGTTGCCCTCTTCGTGGATGAGATGGCCAAGGGTGGCGCCAACCTGTTTATCTGATCGCAACCCAACCCGGTCTGCGGTCCATCCGGTGTGATGGGCTGCAGAACGTTCTCTGATTGCAGTTCTGGACAGGAAGGGGGACCACTTCCAGGTGAACGAGAATGGTTGCCTTTGGAAAAGACGGAAGGGATGGAGCCTGAGGGAAAGACGGAAGGGAAGGGGCTCACGAAATGGAGGCAATGGCCGGTTGACGATTACGGACGACGATTACGGATTACGATCCGCCTTCGCCCTTCGGGCTTGGGTCTTCGCTGCGCTACGCCCGCACAAAACGGCGTGACAGGGGAGATCCCTCCCAATCGTCCACCGTAATCGTCAACCGAAACCGGAGAGCCTCTAATCTCTCCCTTTTTTGCGTCGTTTTCCAGCGCTCTGTCGCCGACAGGCTCTTAGGAGATAACCATATCTTTCAGCGAACGCGAGAGGGTATTCAGGCGTTTGTGGCCCGATGCGGTAACCAGGATGTCGTCTTCAATGCGGACGCCGCCCTCTCCCTTGAAGTAGATTCCGGGTTCAACAGTCATTATCATCCCCTTGCGCAGTGCCGGTGCCTTTGCCCCCGGGGATGTCGGCCTGCTGGCGAAAAATGGTCTTTCATGTATCTCAAGCCCGATACCATGCCCAAGGCCATGCCGGATGGTATCGCCGTAACCGGCCTCGCGGATAACGTCCCAGCCCTTTTTGGCGACGGTATGTAGACGGACGCCGGGGCGCATTGCAGCAACTGCGCTGTCGTGTGCTGCAAGAACCAGATTGTAGATCTCGTCGAAGCGCCCGGGTACACTCCCCATAAATAGAGTCCTGGTGATGTCGCTGCGGTAGCCGTCGAGCTCCGCACCCCAGTCGAACAGCAGCGGTTCATTACGCCTGATTTTGCGCATGGTGGGCAGGTGGTGACAACTCGCACTGTTAGGTCCCGATGCCACTATGGTACCGCTGACCGGGAAGCCCTGACGGTCGGCTCCCATCTGCCGCATCAGATACTCCAGTTCGGTGGCAAGCGCTTTCTCGGTTTTCCCTATAAAGTAGGAGAGCCCGCGCTGCATCAGTTCACTGAATGCCTTTTCGGCAATACGGACACATTTCCGGATGAGCTTAATCTCATCCTCATCCTTTACAGATCTTTGATTTAAAACCACGTCTCCTATGGAGATCAGTTTTCGGCGATTCATGGCTTTGCTGAATGCCTGGTGCTGCGCCCATGTCATCTGACTCCCCTGAAAACCGAGAGAACGACGATGCTTTTTTGCGCGCAGAAGATCGGTTATGGCCGTGAAAAGATCCTTCTCCGGGATCCGTACATCTATACCTGGCGCCTGCTCCGGAATTACCTCGGCAAACATTTTGCTGGTGAATATGGTTGCCCAGCCCTGTCCCATCAGTAGGCCTGAAGCACCCTCTCTGCAACCTGTAAGATAGTAAATATCGGGTGTATGTGTTATGTGAATCGCTTCTGTGCCGTGCTCTTTTATCGCAGCTTTCATCACACCGTTTCGGCGTAATGCATATTTTTTCTCGAGTTTTCCAGTCTCTTTCGGCATCTGCTTCTCCCGTTTATTTCGTTGTATGCTGTAGCTAAACTGGGTTGTGTGCAAGCGTTATGTCGGGTGAATCTCTTGATTTTCAAGGTTTTCAGGATTTTCAGAGCTCTTTTCGGGAGAAGATCGATGTAATACCATGCTTTGGTTTTAAGACTTTGGGCGTATACATAAGGGTCTATAGTCCTGTTCGCCCTTGGTTTCACGTGTATCTACTAAATAGTTAATACGACCTTAGGATGGTTTAGGGCAAACCCCTTGGACCAATGTCCCATATAAAACTTCTTTCACTTTATGCGTCGTTTGTTATATTTGCTGGTGGTTCGAGGGGGTTGAGGATGGTTAGGCATACTGCAAAGTATGAAAATGTAAAACAGAATCGGGTAACTAGGGTTGAGAGGAATAAAAAGGTGGGTTCGATCATGAAAACACTAAAAAATAGTAAATTATACTGCCGAAGCATTGGGAAGGGATATGCTTTGGTCTTTCTATCTCTGTTTCAGGCAATGGTATATGGACAGCTGGCTCCAGTTCTTGATGGAGCAATCGACTCGGTGTATCTCAGTAACGCGCTTGGACGTGACTTTGTAGGTTACGATAAGGGTGCGGATGCAACCTTGTATGTTTTGGATGATGTTAGTATTGATCCAGATTACGTCTGGGTGCTGTGGGTTCTCTCTTTGAGCAGTACCGACAACAGTTATGGCCCCACCGAGGGCGGCACCACCGGGGAGCATGACAGCTGGCCCAAGCATCATAACTTTAATGATCTGCTTGAGAGCGATAAGCAGCATCTGGCCTTTTCTAACCGTTCCGGTGAAAAGGTTTTGGATATCCAGATGGATCTGATTGATGGCGGTAATTACAGTACGCCTTCGGGCTATGGTATTCCCGATGATGTTACTGTGGGGCATACGGTAGGGGAACATCTTCTGGTTTCTATCAATGGCTCTCCGGCGGATGTAAGGTACCGTACCTCGACGGCATACAATATAAATGAAAATGGTCCGGACTATGCATCAATGACAGATAATTCTCCCGCCTGGGATATTGATAATAAAGACCCCGCTTATACACCTGTACCCGCTTTCTCGAATTGGGTATATAATGTACTCTGGGAAGTGCGGATAAAACGATCGGTGTTTGTGACCGCTTCAAGTCCTGATGCTCCCGGATATCCTGCTCCAGGCCTGGATCTGGATGGCGTGGAGCCGATTGAGCTGCACGCATCGCCATCTAAAGCGGCTGGCGATGTTTATGGTGCTGAGAGTGTTATAGGTGATTATGTTTGGCTGGATGTCGACCGCGATGGCATTCAGGATCTGGGGGAACCGGGAATAGGGGATGTGACCCTGGAGTTATGGCGTGATCCTAATGGAGATGGAGACTTTTCCGATGCCGGTAGGCTGAGGGAGCTGAGCACCGGTGCCAACGGCGATTATCTGTTTGATGAGTTGGCTTCCGGGTTGTATTCTGTGCGCGTGACCGACACAAGGGGCCGGTTGGATGGTTTGGAACTGACGGTTGGTTCTATTGATCCTCACCAGCCAATCCTGCTGGGAACCAACGATGTATATCGATTGGCGGATTTCGGCTATGCGCCGATAGCAGGAATGATCGGCGATTACGTGTGGTACGACACAGATGCAGATGCGATGCAAGATGCGGGTGAACCCGGCATCGGAGGAGTCACGGTTGATCTGTTGGTAGATCTGGCGGGTAATGGCTTTTATACTAACGTTCTCGCGACAACAGTGACGGACGCTCTGGGCAAGTACAGGTTTGTTGATCTGCCGGCGGGTAGCTATGTGGTTGACGTTACAGATGTGGCCGGCGAGCTGATCGGTCTGACTCATATCGTCGGTGTGCAGAGTGCCACCGATCCTACCCCCGTGATTACGCTCTGGCCTGGAAGAGTATACCTGAGAGCCGATTTCGGATATACCGGTGATCGCGATGGTGCGATAGGGGATCTGGTGTGGGAAGACTTCAATTGCGACGGCACCCGTGATCCTGGTGAACCCGGCTTGAGGGATGTCTCGGTAGATCTGATTTACGATGTTAACGGGAATGGCGTACGGGACCCCGGGGACTCGCTGCTGGGGTCAATGTTCACTGATGGCAACGGTGAATATCTCTTCACCGGATTGGTAACTGATACCGGTGGCGGATCTGCCGCATATCTGGTGTTTGTGAGCGATACTAATAATCGTCTGCGTATGATGCGTCATACAGTTGGCCCCATCGCAAGAGCAAATAATAACAGCCAGATGCTGCCTTACTCGGTTGTACTGACGCCTGCAGCGCCTGTGGACCTGACGGCTGACTTCGGCTATTGCCTGAATTTCCCTCGGGGGCATGT
>CAZAKU010000010.1:0-6117 GCA_964485765.1 uncultured Lentisphaerales bacterium | reverse complement strand
TTCCGAATCGGTCAGCACCGATACCGTGGTTGCCTCGGAACCGGTTCCGGCCGTGGTCGGCACCGCGATAAAGGGGGTAACTGCAGGGGGGATATCGGCTCCACGCTGATACTCCCCGACCGACAATGGAGCATGCAGCAGAGCGGTTGCCGCTTTGGCCAGATCAATCACACTGCCGCCCCCTACCGCCGCCACCCAATCGGGCTGAAGATCCCGGAGAAAAGCTATAAGTTCATCCACCTGAGCAAGCGTCGGCTCACCGCCCTTATGGCACCAGGTGCACGGCTGAAGATCAGCGTCCGACAGGATGTTGGATAACCCGCCGGAACGTTCAAGAGAGCTCCCGTGAACCAGCACGCCGGTTCTGCCGAACCGTACTGCCTCATCAAGTAGACGGCTGCTGCTACCGAGGCCGGTTATAGTTCTGGGTGGCAGACTGAGTGTATCGGGTAATACTTTCATAGCACTAATAGCAGCAGATCATTGCGATAATAACCAGATCTTCATCGCCATCATTCTCAACCGCGTGCGATTCGCCATTGCCGGTCAGAATAGCATCCCCCACCCCAATCCGGGTACGACTCTGGCCGTCATCAAGGATGCCGCTTCCGGAGGTAACGATGTATACCTCATCCTCAGTTTCATGGCAATGGCTCCCGACGCTTGAACCCGGGGGCACCGTCATAGTCGTACAAAGCCTTGCATCGGCTCTGAACTCATCCGCTTTAAAGAAATGCCGAAAGCTTATTGAGCCTTTGCCTCCGCGCATATTCTCTCTTGTCTCAACGGCCATTTCAGATTGTTTCCGGATCATCAGGTATACTCCTCTTTGTAATAATTCTCAGGCTTCAAATCGCGCGCATTAAGTTTACAGTCATGCACCAGATATCTGCGTATATGGTAACACAGGTCACATTTCGAGATATAGCCTGTATCGCGCGGAGCAAAACCATACTCGCTAACCGCCTCCTTGAGCAATCCCTCTATGCCATCTGAATAAAGTATGCCGAGGAATTTATAGCGCTCTGCATCCAGCGTCCGGCCCAGGTCGCCGACATCAATCGCCATCCCTGAGCAGAGGCCGGGCAGATAGTTACCGTAAAGATCCACATGAAAATGCGAGGTGCCGGCAAGCTCAAAACAGGTTTCTGAGCTCTCTTTCAATGTCTCCTCAACCGTCATATGACGTCGGTAAGGGCGGACCAGCTTCAGCGCACGCCCACGCTCGGTGAGGCCGTAAAGGTGTATGGCCCTCTCAATATATCCCTCCCCGAATACACTGCAATACTCCTCAAGTGAATGACGTTTATCACTCCCCATACGCTCCGCATCGCCGGCGAAATCCATTATCCATGGAAAGACAGATATCCCGCTGCTGCTGCAGGCGGAGGCAAGCTCCTTTACTCTCACAAAGGGTATATACTCGGTATGAAAGGGACTAATTGAGAGGAGCAGTGTATCGACCCCCACTGAGCGTAATTCTTTCAGCAGAGCCGACGCGTCGCTGCTCCCGTTAAACCAGGATGAATTCGTTTCGATGTAATCTATGCCGACCCCGCACTCCCGCGCCGTTTCCAGCATACCGATCAATCCATCGGGATGCATAAAGGGTTCCCCGCCCCCGACATGAACAGAGCGGCAGCCTAACGAACGGATCTTTGACAGGTTCACCTTAGTCTGTTCAGGCGTAATATAGTCATCCGGCCACGCGCCGCTGCAGCCATACAGGCAATGCCGGCATTTTGATGTACAGCGATAATTCACAATAAGCCCCCCGGAATTCAGACGGGAAATATTGTATTCTGCTTCGGTCATAACGTTTCCTTCTCAGCTCATGGATGCACTTACCATATTCGATCCGCCCGTAGAGTACCAAGGCATACGAAAAACGTCCAATACCTCCTCCTCTGTCATCCGTGCCCATCTGTCTTAATCTGCTTGAACCCCGACTGTATCGGGTACTTCTCTCTGGAGCCGGAGGGCAAAGGGTATGCATACGAAGGCATTCGCCCGGGGTGCGGTATTGAATTCACCCTTGCGGGTGGAAGGGCGTTCATGTCAAATGCGGCTGAAGGCTGTACCTGCTCATTCATGCAGCGCGCCACAATTTCATTACGCCCAAAAGCGTCTGAATAGAGGTGCCGCTGAAGGGCTTCACATGCAACACGCACCAGACAGTGGGCGGTTGACCCAAAGCCTCTGAAAGGGTATGCTCCTTTTCAGTTGAAAAACAGCTTTTGCCGTTTGTCAACAGACTTAGAAATGACGAGAAGAGGGTGCACCCTTGTAATCTCGATAGTGCCTACAAAGGCTTCGAGATCATAATAGGCCTCTGCCGATCCGTACCGGACGGTGGTCAGGTTGCACTTCCGATCACAGACGAGCGTAAAGAGATAACTGTATATGCAGGTAATCATCCAAAATACTGCGAAAGATGCGGCATCTGATCTTCAGGAAACTGACTATTACCGCTGGATCTTCAATAACGAACCTGATTGGCTGGAATACCGGTAACAGCCGAAAAGGAGCAGAAGCTATGGTAAAAAATGTATCAAAAACAGAGCAGGAGCAGAAGTGGCTTACCACTCTGGCTGCAGCATTTACACAGGTAAATGACACCGAGGCCATGATGCAGTTCATCGATGAGATCTTCACCCCGGCGGAGCGGCACAACATCGCTCTTCGCTGGCGCCTGATGCAAATGCTGCGGGAAGGAGTCTCGCAAAGGCTTATAGCAGAAGAACTTGGAATAAGTTTATGTAAAATAACGCGGGGCTCAAAAATCCTGAAGAGCTCTGGCTCCATCACCTCAAAACTTCTTAATAGCGAAAAAAAGGATCCCCTAAAATGAATCTTATCACCCCCCAGATCGAAAGCTACATGCACAACTCCTCCTGGATCCGGCGTATGTTCGAAGCGGGCCGCGAGCTGAAGGATCGCGTGGGCGCCAACAACGTATTCGATTTCAGCCTGGGCAACCCTGATGTCCCGCCGCCGGCAGAGATCGCCGACGCCCTGCACCGGCAGGCAGATGCCGCTACCGACCCGCTGCATATGGGCTATGTTCCCAACGCCGGGCTTCCATCGCTACGCGCCAAACTGGCCACCCGCCTGGCGGCAGAACAGGAAGCACCCGTCGCTGCTGAGCATATCATCATCACCTGCGGTGCCGCAGGCGCCATTAACGCCCTCTTCCGTGCCATTCTTGAACCGGGGGATGAGGTGATATGCCCGGCACCCTACTTTGTTGAGTACGGATTCTACGCAGGTAACTACGGCGGCATTTTAAAGGCTGTTCCGGGCAAGGATATGGATTTCCAGCTCGACCTCAACGGCATAGCGGCCACACTCAATGAAAAAACGCGCGCCGTACTGGTAAACTCCCCCAATAACCCTACCGGGCAGGTCTATAGCCTCGGTGACCTGCAGAAACTGGCCGAACTTCTGAAATCACACTCCAAAAAAATCGGTCGTCCTGTATTTCTGGTAAGCGATGAGCCATACCGCTTTCTTACTTTCGATGACACCGTTGTACCCCCGATTCTGCCCCTATACTCCCACAGCATCGTACTAGGCTCCTACTCCAAGCGCCTCAGCATTGCAGGAGAGCGCATCGGCTATATGGTAGCCAACCCCGCCATGCCGGATGTTGAGACCCTGCTAGCCGGCGTAACCCTCACCAACCGGATTCTGGGATATGTGAATGCACCGATTATCGGTCAGCGCATTGTAGAGGAGCTACTCGATTCAGGTGTCGATATCAGCGTATACGACGACCGCAGACATGCCATGGCTGCGGTTCTGGAAAAAGCCGGTATCGAGTTTGCAATGCCAAGAGGCGCATTCTACTTCTTCCCTGCCGTTCCGGGGCCAAATCGTGATGACAAAGCCTTCGTAGACCATCTGCTGCGCGAAAACATCCTGGCCGTCCCCGGCAGCGGATTCGGCGCACCGGGTTATTTCCGGCTGACCTTCTGCATCTCACAAAGCGTCATCGATGCATCCGGCGATGCCTTTAAACGCGCAACAGAGTCATGGCTCTCCCATGAATAGTGCACCGCATATACCCGGAAAGACGCTTCCGGGCCGGCCGTCATCATTTTCTAAAGGGATAAATGCCTTCACAAAGCTGTACGCCCTGTCGCTGATTCTGCTGCTCTCGACTCTCGCACTTTCGTCCGGAGAAGAAGCTGAACAGCTCTCCGACAGAGCGCGAATGCGACAGCAGAACCTGAACACAGTCACCAATTCATGGAAGGCTAATCTGGACAGGGCCGCCAACGATGCAAATCTCTTCGTCCGGCGGGGCCTGACTGCAAATATCGCCGAGCGTAAAGTTGAAATACTCGGTGAAGCCACATCTCTGGGAAAAAATGCTGTTACCGAGTTTTTTATTGTAGCCGAGCACAGCTCTCACGACTACGAAGCACTCATCACCAGTTTCGCACTTCCAAGTGATATCGAAGCGGCACTGATCCAGCTGAACATGCAACCCGGGCTAAGCACAGATCACAAAAACCTGCGATTCTGGTCCAAAGGGGAACGGGTAGAGATAACAGTTGAATCCTTCGCCCGAAGCGAAGCCGCCCACCGAATCGAAACCATGGTTATCGACACCCGCACCAAAGCCCCCCTCCCCGCTAGCGGACTTATCTTCTGCGCCCTCCCAAGACGTACCCTCACGAACGCCAACCAGATCTGCATAACCGATATCGATGACCCCGGCTCCATCGCCTCCTCCTATAACGAGCCATCCACGCTCTTCGATCCCCCGCGCCGGGTACCAAAAACTGAGGTATACGAAACCTACCTCTCCAACCCACTCACAAGCTATTCCCCCGGCGCCCTGCTAAAGATCACGATCACCCCGCAAAATGCTCCCGACAAACGCCGTGTACGAGACTTTACCCTCAGGATTCGACAGGCACCGCAGGGAAACGGACTCCCCAATGCAAAGGTCACTCTGGTCAACTCCACCGACACACCCATCCCGGCCGACAGTCTGGCGGAGATCCTAAACTCACTCCGCACAGAGACCGAACAGCAGCACGACCCTTACCTCAGCCTGGAGATCGGCCCCGACGTAACCCTCAACGCGATCCATACTCTGGCCCGTGTTCTTGAAAAGATAGAGGGTGAAGATGGCATCCGGGTGGAGCCACCCCGTGGAAATCAGCTCTACTACAAGGCCTATATACCAAAGGCTGAATACCGCGACCGTAATAAACGCCTCAGCCAGCCATGGGAACTGTCGCTGCAGAAAGGCAAAGAGGGTGTATCTGCAAAACTCACCCAGATTAAAGAAAAATGGATAAAGAACCGCGTCCGGCCCGAACTGGAAGCAGTGGAATACCCGATAGAAAGCCCGATCCACCTCGTAACCCGCATTAGGGAGCTGGGTAACGGACTTCCCGTTATTCTCGTTTTTGCCGACGCCGATCTGACACATAGTGAACTGATGAGCTACCTGGCTCCGGCCCGAATCTCATGCCCCAATATCCACGTATTCACCGAAAAGAACGTCACTCCGGAAAACAACGATTAGAGATTAAAGGAGTTCTAGCCATGAAACAATTATGCACCCGCCTTTTCACACTCGCCCTGCTGCTCTCCGTCGCCACTATCTCTGCCGCGCCCTCACTGCCCGCCGCCGAGGCCTCCAACACCTTTGGCATAGAGCTCTATAAAACGCTCGCACCAGAGGATGGCAATCTATTCTTCTCCCCCGCCAGCATCTCAGCCGCCATGTCACTTGCCTGGAGTGGAGCAGAAAAGGAGACTCTCGAAGAGATGTCGAAGGTATTGCAGCTCAACGCCCTGGGTGAAAAAGCACCACAGGAGCTGAAGAAACTGAATGAATGTATCGCCGGTGAGACAGAGGGGGTCACTCTGAAGTTGGCCAACGCCGCCTGGGTACAGCAGGATTACTGCAAAGAGGCATACCTTAAGGCACTGAAAGAGGTGTATGCGACCCCCGCCCAACCCGTTGACTACAGCAGCAATGCCGAAGCCATACGCAAGACGATCAATGAGTGGGTCGAAGACAAAACCAACACTCTTATAACAGATCTCATACCGGAAGGAGTCATAAACGGACTGACCCGCCTCGTCCTCGTT
>CAZAKU010000009.1:0-4985 GCA_964485765.1 uncultured Lentisphaerales bacterium | reverse complement strand
TATGGAGTTGCCGAAAATAACATACAGCGCAACGGCGACAATGAAAAAACGCGACAGCTTAAGCATTATACCTCTCTCCCGGTTATTTACAGAGCAGCTATTAGCTGATACGCCCCTCCGGGGCACCGCACGCCGAACTGTGTCTAGATGGTAGCAGGAGACCAAGATGCTGGCAAGACTCGCTTACAGCAAAATGCATAATGCATAATTGTCCCTTCTCATATTGCACGTCGCCCGGGCTTACGTCCGGAATCAAGAATCACAATCTTATAACTGAACTCATGTGCCCCGGACGGGATACAGTACTTCTGCAGGGTATCGGGGCCGCAGCTCCTTGTCCCCAGTCCGCGCTGCATATAATCGACCAATAGTGTCACCTCTTCACGCGGGTCAAGCTCATTGGTGTGGTATGCAGCGGTAAGATCTTCCGGGGTAAAGTGCGACGCCGAGAAGCTCATTGAATCATCAGCCTGTACCTGGACCCCCAGCCCATCTGCATTGCACAGGCTCAACCAGCGAACATCCTCTTTGTTACCATGCTCCTGCGGCACGACATAGGGAACATACTGCTCTGCCACGCTCCCGGAATAGAGGCCGATAGGTGCCCCGGCCTTACGGTCGCAATAGCTTTCATGCGGGCCGCACCCAAGCCACTGCAGACGCTCTACGCCCCCGGCCAGAGTCATGCGCAAACCAAGACGCGGAGGATCAGGCAACCCGTCATCGATACTGAAACCGTTCCAGCACTCTATAACACCATCATTACGAACAGTGTAGCGTGTTTCATGATCGAAACCCTTTTTGCTGCCCTTGCCGACATGCCGGTGCACTGCAGATATCACAACTGAATCACTCACGGTTTCAATATCGAAAGATTTCAATTCGGTGCGTAATTCATTGTAGCCGGAGTTACACCAGCGCCCCAGAGCTCTCCGCGTAGAGGTCCAGTGGCTGGCATGACCCTTAACGCCATCATTATCCAGCGGGCCGCGCCAGATATTAAAGGCCGGGCCATTAAGCATAACAGGAGTGCCGCCAACGGAGATGCACGACAGCAGCCCTTTGCGGTGATCAACTATAATTTCAGCTCCCTGATCATTCAGGAGTATTTTACTGCTGTTCTTGAGCGTCTTCACACTCAACTCGCCTTTACGTCCAGCCGGGGGGAGAGTACCGCGCCCTGCCCAGGGCATCTTAAACTGCTCCCAGGCAGCGATATGGCCCTTCGGGCACCATGGCGTCCTGCTTGCACTACGGCAGAAGATAGAGAGGAACGCCTCCTCTGCGCGCTGCAGGTCAGGTGTGTCGAAATCTATAGTCAGCTCTCTCCTTGCCTGGGGTTCGATATCGAGACGTCCCAGACTGCCCCGCTGAACAACCCGTCCATCGACCTCCATAACCCAGTCTGCCTCAAGCCAACCTGCATTCTGGAAGAAATCGCTGTTCCATACCTCTATCAGTCCCTTGCGCAAATTCCGCGCCTTGAAGCGGATCGGCTGCACCAGTTTCTTGAACTCATACATAGAGGGGTGCGGCACCCGATCGGGACAGATCATCCCGTTACAGCAGAAATCAACATCGTTCGGGAAATCTCCGAAGTCGCCGCCATAGGCGAAAAACTCCCTCCCGTTTTCATCTGTCTTACGGATTCCCTGATCGACCCAGTCCCAGATGAAGCCGCCCTGAAGTCCGTGATACTTATAGATAGCATCCCAGTATTCCTTAAGGCAGCCATTACTGTTGCCCATCGCGTGGGAATACTCACAGGGGATGAAGGGTCGGGGATCTTTCGTTGTTTTTGCCCACTCGACGACGGTGTCTATATGCGGATACATCGGGTCAATGAGATCGTTACTGCGTTCTCCTCCAGTCTCAAAGCAGTTCTTGCCCTGACGCCATACCATTTTTAATGCACCCTCATTATGCATTATGCGGGAGGGGTCGTAATTGCGGATCCAGTCTGCTGCTGTATTGTGATTCTCGCCATAGCCGCTCTCATTCCCCAGAGACCATGCGAATATACAGGCGTGATTTTTGTCGCGGATCACCATACGGGCACAGCGCTCGAATATACTCTCCTTCCAGCGCGGGTCACGGCAGAGCGTCGTGTAGTTTGCATGTGATTCAACATTCGCTTCATCCATGATGTAGAGTCCGTACTCATCACACAGGTCATACCACATTTCATCATTGGGATAATGCGAAGTGCGTACAGCGTTAAAGTTAAACTGTTTCAGCAGTTTAATATCTTTAATCATCATCGCACGTGAAATTGTTTTTCCGCTATCGGGGTCGTGATCATGCCGATTAACCCCCTTCATCAGTACGGGGCAGCCGTTAATGAGCAGCTCGCGCTCTTTGACCTCCACCGACTTGAATCCGATGCGAGCACTGGTAACTTCAACCACCTTTCCTCTGTCATCAAGCAGTGTTGCCACCAGCGTATACAGATTAGGGTGTTCAGCGGACCAGCGCTTCACACGGGCTATGGAGCGGTTCACCTCGGATTCGTAATACTGTGTCCTGAATGATTTATCGAGATCAGCCCGCAGCGGCTTCTTAAAGCAGGGCTTACCGGAATCATCATAAAGCTGGTATTCCAAATGAGAGTCAGCTTCCGGTTCACTCGTAAAGGCCAGCTTAACTTTTATGTTAAGGGTTCCGGTTTTGTAGTCTTCCAGATCCAGCCCCGCTGTAGCGTGCAGATCTTCGATGTAAGCGGTATCGGTACTATAGAGGAAAACATCACGATACAGCCCTGCCATCCACCAGTGATCCTGATCCTCGACGTAACTGCTGTCGGACCAGCGAATCACCATCACTGTCAGCTGATTCGACCCTTTCACAAGGTAGGGAGTAAGATCAAACTCCGAGGGCAGACGCGAGTCTTTAAACATCCCGACCTGTTTGCCGTTACAATACACATACGAACAGCTCTCACTTCCTCCGAAGTGAAGAACAACCCGTCGTCCCGCCCAGGCGGAGGGGATCTCAAAGGTCTGACGGTAAACCCCGGTAGGGTTATCATTCGGTACAAAGGGAGGGTTATTCTTGAAAGGCATCTGCACATTGGTGTAGTGCGGCTTATCGAAGCCATGGCACATCCAATTGGAGGGCACAGGCAGCTTTGCCCATTTTGCATCATCAAAAGCAGTTTCCAAAGATGCCGGTGTCACCTCTTCAGGGGAACCGAACAGTTTGAACGACCACTCCCCATTCAGGCTCAGGACCCAGGGGCTGCGTGATGGCTTCCCTGTCAGGGCCGCTTTCGAGGTCTTAAACGGAAGCAGCGTTGCACGGGCGGGAAGCCGGTTTATATGCGTCAGTTCGGGAGTCTCCCAGGGACGGGGAAATATAGATAATACCTGTTTCATAATAGCGCCTCGCATCTCTTTCATCTAATTTAACACTTCAGCTTCTTTTCCCGTGCGAATCCGGCTGAGAATAATCTCTAACGGCATTGGTTTCGAACATTATTGTCATTAATTTTCGGCGTCGGGGTCATTCACGAAAACATAAACGGAGCTCTAATACATATACGAACTAATAACGACTCTTTTACATTAAAGCATCGCGAACAGCCGCAAATGCAGCGACCGCCCTGTCGATCTCTTCATCAAGATGTGCGGCAGAGAGCTGAACACGTATACGCGCCTTGCCCTCCGGAACAACGGGATAACAGAAACCTATAACATAAATACCTTCATCGAGCATCTTCCCGGCCATGCTTATAGCCAGCCGTGCATCACCCAGCATAATCGGGACAATAGGATGATCCCCCTCAGGGATATCGAATCCATTGGCCTTCATTCCACGGCGGAAACGCAGGGTGTTGGCTTCAAGGCGGTCACGCAGGGCGGTAGACTCTGATATACGCTCCAGCACCGAAAGCGTTGTTGCCGCAATAGCCGGAGCCAATGTATTCGAAAAGAGGTAGGGACGGCTGCGCTGCCGCAACAGCTCAACAATCTCGCGACGGCCGCTGGTAAAGCCTCCCGATGCACCGCCGAGAGCCTTGCCGAAGGTACCGGTAATAATATCCACGCGTCCCATTACATCATTATACTCATGGGTACCACGCCCGCCTTTGCCGACAAAACCTGTTGCATGGGAATCATCAACCATCACGGCAGCATCGTAACGATCAGCCAGATCACAGATCCCTTGCAACGGAGCAATTGTGCCATCCATCGAGAAAACACCATCGGTTGCAATCAGGCGCATACGGGCATCACCCGACTGGCGAAGTTTCTCCTCAAGATCCTTAAGGTCGCCGTTGCGGTAGCGCAGCCTGCCGGCCTTGCACAACCGGACTCCATCTATGATGCTGGCGTGATTAAGTTCATCGCTTATAATCACATCTTCAGGCCCCAGAAGTGTCTCGAACAATCCCCCGTTGGCATCGAAGCAGGAGCTGTAGAGTATGGTATCTTCTGTTCCCAGAAACTCACTCAGTTTCTGTTCGAGCTGCTTGTGCAGGCTCTGCGTGCCGCAGATAAAACGAACACTGCTGAGACCGTAGCCCCAGTTCTCATAACTGTCGCGCGCGGCCTTGAGCACCAAAGGGTCATTCGAAAGGCCGAGATAGTTATTGGCACAGAAGTTCACCACCTCGCGGCCATCCTCAAGCCGTATCTGCGTTCCCTGCGCCGACCCCAGAATCCGCTCATCCTTGTAAAGGCCCTTGTCGTGGATCTCATCTAACACGGAGCCGACAACGTTCTGCATCGTTTTATACATAAGACTACTCCTCTCCCCAGGTCAGAACAACCTTGCCTGAACGACCGGAACGCATCACATCAAATGCCGCCTCAAAATCGGTATACTCGTAGTGATGTGTAATCACCGGGCTGATATCCAGCCCGCACGGAATCAACATGGTCATCTTGTACCACGTTTCATACATCTCGCGACCGTAAATGCCCTTGATCATACAGCTCCTGAAGACCATATCGCTCCAGTTAATGTCGTCCTCCCGCAGAATT
>CAZAKU010000008.1:0-2647 GCA_964485765.1 uncultured Lentisphaerales bacterium | reverse complement strand
AGATCCCGACATATCGTCTACGCTTACAATCGCCATGTTTTAACCCCGAAAAAAGTACAAGACCTATTGTCACACCCAAAATGACCAATTCTAGCTACGAAAATCGCAATTTCCGAAAATCAGTACCTATCGCACACATTTAAATCGGCCAAACATCACCCCTTAACAAAAAAACGATCATTCCGGTACAATACTTTACATACCACCACAATCACCCCAAGGGGGCTTCCTGTAACGCCTTTGCGAAAAACTACTTTCATTCATTATTCTTCATGGCAGATACACAACAACTACCATTAAATACAAATTACCACCAAACTGAAGGCAACTACCTCCAAATACTCGCAATAGGCAGTTTCACAACAGAACTCACAATATATGGGGGTGAACAGTAACGCAACCACAAAATGTAGTATGCGGCAAATAATTTTACCCTATTCCCGCAACTCCGTGCAGAGCAACCACTTCAAAACGCTTATTTCTCGCAAATCAGCGCCAAAGACTATATTGTACCCCCTTCAAAAAAGCAGAAAGAGCATCCAATATGTATATTTTTAACGTTACTACACATTCCCGCACGGCGTTTGTAAATGTCACTCGCGAGGTGCAGCAGGCCGTCGATTCACTGGGGCTGAAAGATGGAGTTATCACTATCTTCAACCCGCATACCACGGCCGGCCTCACAATTAACGAAAATGCCGATCCCGATGTTGTGATCGACCTCGATAGCGCTCTCGACCGCATCGTCCCCTGGAATGCCGGTTACCGCCACGGCGAAGGCAACTCCGCCGCGCACCTGAAAGCCTCTATGATGGGGTCATCTCTGCAGATCATCGTACGCAGCGGAAAACTGCAGCTTGGCACCTGGCAGGGGATCTATTTCTGCGAATTTGACGGCCCCAGGCAACGACGCCTCTGGATTTCGGACTAACTTAAACAGAACATATCACGGCGACCTGCTCGCCATACAAAAACAATTAAGGAACAACTACAAATGAAAGTAACAGTTAACGGAGATATCATTCCCGAAGAAGCCATTGAATTTGAACTAAGCCGCCTGGTTCGTTTCTACGCTGAACATATGCCCGAAGATCAGATCCGCACGCAGCTTCCTATTATCAGAAAACGCGCAGTTGATCAGGCTATCGGCGCAAAACTGCTCATAGAGGAGGCGCAGCGCCTCGACATACAGGTTTCGGGAGATGAAATCGACCTCGGAGTAGAGGAGATGAAGAAGCAGGCCGGCGGCGATGCCACCTTCCTTCAGGCGATGTCTGAACAGGGAATCACCGAGCAGGAGCTGCGCGCAAGTATCCAGCGCGGAAAACGTGTCGATAAACTGGTAGCCACCATCACCGAAGGGAGCTCCGACCCGACCGAAGAGGAGATACAGACTCATTTCGAGGCTCACAAGGGCGAATACGAGCAATCCGAGCAAGCATCTGCACAGCATATTCTGATCAAGCCGGAGAATGAAACTCCCGAGGCACTCGAAACCGCCCGCGACAAGCTGAACGAAATCCGTGCACGCATTGCAGAGAGCGGTAAATTCGCCGAAGAGGCATCCGAACACTCCGAATGCCCCAGCGGAAAGCAGGCCTCCGGCAGCCTCGGCTGGTTCGGTCGCGGCATGATGGTAAAAGCTTTCGACGATGTTGTATTCTCAATGAACGTCGGTGAACTGAGTGAGCTGGTACAGACTGAGTTCGGCTTTCACGTGATCCTGAAAACTGGCGAAAAAGAGCAGGAAGCCGCCGATTATGACTCCACTCGCGATAAAATCCGCGATTTTCTGCGTCATGCCGCCCGTGGCGAAGCCGTATCCGCCCGCGTAAATGACCTGCGCGAAAAGGCGACTATCGAAATCACAGAAGATGATGCAGCTGCTCCGGCAAAATAACCCTTTCCGGGGTCTCGCACCAAACAAAGAAGGTGGACGGAGCCGACTCATGACTCATGACTCATGACTCACACACGTGATGCCGCCCTGCGAAGCCACGTTTGCCGCGGAGCGGCATCACGTGTGCGGCAAACGTGGCTTCGCACTTGTCACGGCGTAAAAAGCGAAGCTCGAAGCCGGAACCCTCTCCCCAAACGCCTGTGAATTGGGTGTGTAACTGCAAATTAATAATTGCCAAAAAACCAACAACTGCATTTTTTACTAAACTTCAATGTCACAAACTCAGTTGGTGGTGCTGATATATATTACCTCATTCTCTGTGAGCTCTCAGTGAAACTCTTTGTGAAAGACAACGCTAATGCTCCAGTGGGCTTGTTGACCAATCTAAACTGCATGCGTCTTCAGCCCTGCGCGTCGAGCGGCGCGCAGCTGCTTCTTATCTGACAGAGACGAACAGCTCTGCTCCCCACTACGCAGCGAACAGGCACAACATGCCATAAGCTGTATGAAGGCAGGAAAGCATGTCTATGCCGAGAAGCCCTGCGCCATGACCGAACCCGACCTCGACGCCATAATTGCGACATCCCGCGAAACCGGCATGCAATCCCACGATATAGAGGGAAGTCAGTGCAGGCGTGCCGCATCTTTCATTAAACTTTCTAAAAAACCCGAAAATAGGCTAAAACATATTGCCCTCGAAACATACATTAAGGTATAATGCCCCATATGAAACAGAAAGAACTACTC
>CAZAKU010000007.1:0-5050 GCA_964485765.1 uncultured Lentisphaerales bacterium | reverse complement strand
TTCGCTTTCGCAAGAAATGATTGCAACAAACGCAACCCGCCCACAACCCGCAACAGGCTCACACATGCGACATCACTTACGAGATTGGTCTAAGCCGGGTGAGATGGGAAGTGGAGGATTACGATTATGAGAGATAGGGAGCAATGACCTACAGCGCAAAGGCCTCTTTCAATGGTCACCTTGACTTATGCAGGAAAAGTACAGAATATGCCATCTTACAAGAAGAACTTATCATTTTATGGAGATTCAGATGAAAAATGAGGCAAAACGCGTGGGGATGGTGGTGAAACTCAAACCTGAGTGCATCGATGAGTATCGTCGGTTGCACGCTGATTCAAACTCCGGTGTCAGAGATCTGCTTAGCAGGTATCACATGCGGAGCTTTAACATCTTCCTGCATCAGATAGCCGGTGAATGGTACGAGTTCGGATACTATGAGTATGATGGAGCTGATTTCGAGGCTGATATGGCTTTGCTTTCAAAGGAGCCACGTAATCAGGCCTGGCTTGAGGTATGCGACCCCATGCAGGTTCCTCTGGATGGCGAGAATGGGTGGGCAGAGATGGAATGTGTTTATTTTAACGCGTAGGCAGCATAGGGCGCCGATGGCATGGCCGATTGATGTGTCTAGGTTGTAGCGGAGGATGGCAATGTCTGAGTATGTTTCAACTGTTGATCGTCATGCTGTTTCCTGTGTACGGTTGTAGGGATGTGCGTATGCTTATAGGGCACGAACGCTATTCTTTTACAGGTTTTTCCTCCGGATGAATGGTTACAACGACCGCCCGGGATGGATCAAGGTAGCTCTTGGCATAGGCGTTGACTTCGTCGGTCGTCATGTTGTCATAGTCGTCTATAAGGCTCTTGGCCCACTCGAGCTGCACCGGCCTGAAAAGTGAGCCGCTGATCACATTCATCCAATATCCATTTGTACGTATATGTTTCTTGTTTTTGCTTCTGACTGGCAAAATTATACGGTTGAACAGCTCTTCGGTTGTGCCCTCGCTATGTAGTTTACGGGCGATGGATAGCACAGCGTCTTTGATCCGTTCTGTCATGCTGGGGTCGATCTTGACCATTGACATCAGGTAACCATAGCCTTCGTAGGTGTCATTCATGCTGGAGTAAGCCCAAGGCGAGTAGGCGCCCCCGATCTTCTCGCGTACCTCTTCGCGCAGGTATTCCGAGAAAACTCTCCCGAGTATCGTCATACGGCGCGTCCGCTGGATGTCATGGAAGGCGTCAGTTGTCTTCCAGTACAGTAGTAGCTGTCCGCGATCGATTTTAGTCTGAACTGTCAGGGCGTGGTTGCCCGGGTCGATGAGTTGGACCGGTTTGATCTTCGGGGCCTTGCCGTTTGCTGCCGGGAGTGAACCGAAGTATCGGGCAACCAATTCTGTAGATTTTTCTATGTCTATATCGCCAACAATCGAAATCTCCAGCGGGGTGGAGACTCTCTGTGCGTCAACCCAGTCCCTCACTTCATCCGCTGTCCTCTTGTTAAATGCTGTTAATCCCGGATAGCCTATCCGGATATCGCCGCCGGCGAGCAGGCGCTCGACCTTGAGTCGGCGGATACCATCAGGTGTCCTCTCCATACCTTTGTGGTTTTCGGCGTAACGTCTGCGTGCCAGGCGCATAGCTTCGGGTCGGTATCCAGCATCGGTCAGGTAGGCCCTAAGAAACTGCAGTGTCAGCTCCAGGTCATCCGGGATGGTGGAGCCGACGAAAGCCATATGATTGCCGTGTGTGTTGAACCCGAGCCTTACCGACCGACCGGCCAGCAGCGACTTTATATCCTCATGGCTGTGTTTGCCTAGGCCACCCTCGATCATGATCATGTTTGCTAGATGGTTTAGCCCCTCTTTTTTGAGCGGCATACTGCTTGTTCCCGAGCCGAAGCGCAGCTTGATTTGAATCTCGTTCTTCTTAAAGTCTGTTTTTTTCAGGTTTAGACGAAGGCCGTTGGCAAAGGTGACCTGGTCAACCGACAGCTCTTTCAGGTGTATTTTCTCTGTGATTTCACCCTTTGTGTCAGGGGTGTTAGCGTAAGCAAACTCGATCTGAGGGCGTTCCTTCGGAGGGGATACCGCCACTTTGGTGCTGGCACCGTAGGCAGCAAGGATCGCGCTCTCTTCGGCTTTGGCATTGCCTGAGACCATTAGCAGGCGATGGTCCGCCTGCCATGCTTTTCGGAATGCAGTAAGTATGGTTTCATTGTCCAGGTTTGCGACATATTCTTTGAGCAGGTCACAGTTGCTCTGTGGTGACATGAAAATCATGTCGCTTCCTATAGTGTTCAGAATGGTTCTGGCAATGCTGCTGCTGCTTCTGGTGGATGCTTTCAGTACCGCTTCATCAAGCCCTCTGATGTGACGAGCCTTCGCTTCTTTGATCTCATCCGTAGAAAACCCGTATGTGAGGGCCTCGCGAAGCGCCCTTTCTGCGACCTCAAGCATAGCCTGCCAGTTCTCCGCGTTGCCGGTTAGTCTAAGTCCTGCGCGGCGGCTCCAGTTGTACGCGTTGTAGGAGAATGCGCCGCCTGAAATAAATACGGATCCCTCCTGCTTTGCCATCTTCTGCAATCTGCGGTTGAGCATACCTTCAGCGATGTCACGCGCGGCTTCGTGACGGCGCAGCTCAGCCGTATCTGCAGGCTGATCCTCGCGGACGGTCACACCTATCTCCACCTGTGTGTTCTTTGCCTCATTATCGGCATAGTTGAATGCCTTGGGGCCCTCATGGTCGAACTCGCCAAAATCAGGCGTCTCTTTGGCGGGTGAGTCGGAATTCAGACCGGAGAAGGCCTCCTCGATTTGAGGCAGCAACGCTTCGAATGTCATATCACCGACAACAATTAATGTCATCCTTTCGGGTCTATACCATGTGTTATAGAAATCATCGAAGATCGGCTTCTTCATGTTAGATACGGTGCTCTCCTGACCGATCGGCATACGCCGGGAGAGATGCGCATCGTCAAATAGAAACCGATATTGGGCTTTATGGCTGCGCCATCTTACAGAATCGCGGTCTCCCATCTCTGCCAGGATAACCCCCCGTTCCTGGTCCAGTTCACTGGCAAGCAGTGAAAGGCGCCGCCCATAGTCACCCAGTAGGAGAAATGCTTTTTCGATAGTCTTCTTCTCGGTGTTTGGTAGATCGAGAGAGAATACGGTCTGGTCGATGCCGGTGAAAGCATTCACGTCACCGCCAAAACTCATGCCGATACTCTGAAAGTATTTTACAAGCTCGCCCGGTTTGAAATTCGCGGAACCGTTGAATGCCATATGCTCGATATAGTGGGCGATGCCCTGCTGCTGATCTGTTTCGTATGCTGAACCGACTGCGACCCTCAAGTAGGCCAATAGGCGCCCCTTAGGCTCGGAGTTGGGGTAGAATACATACCTGATCCCATTGGGCAACGTCCCATAGATCGCCTTAGGGTCTGGAGAAAGATCGCTCTTTTCGTGGGAAAAGGATGCTGCATGGGCCTGATGGCCAACTGATGCAAACAGTGCGAATACGCATGAAATGATGGTAATGAATTTTCTGAACATCATATATCTTCTCCTATTAATGTGGCCTCTGCCATCCGTGCATTAGCAGGCAAAATCATGGCTGGAACGATCTTTAATCCCTGAAACGGAAAAACATGAAGGTAAAATCAAGCGGAATGATATTCTATCAGCCTGAGTGGAGTCGAGCACTTCGAGTGGTATGTGGGAATTATAAAGCAGAAATCACAAGAGCGTGCTTTGTTGCTTATCTGTAGCGTGCTATTATGAGCCCGATTTTTTAAGGAGATATTATGCCGTTTGATAGAGGTTCAGTTAGTTTCAGAGTTTTTGAGTTGCCGGAGGAGTTAAAAGAATCTTCTCTTGAGAAGTTTGCCAATAGTGCTGCACCTCCCATAAATACGCTTTCAAGTGAGCCTATTACCGGATGGGTAAGTTCGTACCATCTGCTGGATCGAGAGCTTACGGAGGAAAACTCGTTTATTGCCGGCTATCTTGTGCTGGCCTTGATGAAGGCGGAAAAGAAGATACCTGATGCTCTTTTGCGGGCCTATTGCCGTATGGAGGAGCTGGTGGAGATGCGTGCGCGTGGTGCGGCGTTTCTCAATCGTAAGGCAAAGCGGGAGGTTAAGGAGAGGGTTGTTGAGATGCTTCAGCCTGATATGCCGCCAACCCTCACCGGTATTCCGATGGCTTTTGATTTCTCGCGCCAGACTCTTTACGCAGCCGCAATGAGTGACAAACAGATAGATGCTTTTGTTCTGGCATTTCGTGAGGCCACAGGGATTGTGCCTATGCCGGTAAATCCGCAGCATGCGGCTATGAGGCGTAAGCGCATAAATACACGGGATCTTGAGCCGGCCAACTTCTCTCCCGATCCCGGGGTAGATTCTTCGGATAACATAGGGTTGGATTTCTTTACCTGGCTCTGGTTCTTCTGGGAGAACGGCGGTGGGGTGTTCTCCGTTCAGGGAAGTGATCGCCCATTTGGCGTTATAATTGAGGGTCCGCTTACCTTCGTCACTGAGGGAGGAGGCGCACACGAAACCCTACTCAAGAAGGGAACTCCGCTTTTAAGTGTGGAGGCAAAAGCTTCTTTGTTAGGGGGCCGAAAGCTTCGACGCGGGAAGGTGACCATTGCCAGAGGCGATGATATGTGGTCCTTTAATTTTGATGCCGAGTCGTTCGCATTCCGTTCGGTGAAACTGCCTAAGGGCGACGGCGAAGATGAAACCACGCGCTTCCAGGAGCGAATGCTTTTCCTGAACACGCTCCTTGATGCTGTCTGGACCCTGTACGATACTTTCCTTGAACTCAGAGCCGATCGGGCTAAGTGGGATGATACCCTGGAAAAGATGCATTCCTGGATCAGCAGCCGAAGTGCGCAGTGAACTCTCCGGATGTCTTCAGCTGAGATCCTTTGTCAGGCATCTGTTATGAAATGTGCGGGTTGACGCTTTTATGGCATGTCAGGGATACCGGCGATAGATGCGGTAATGGTTCTCTCTATGAATAGCGATGATCCGTCGCTGAGA
>CAZAKU010000006.1:0-6125 GCA_964485765.1 uncultured Lentisphaerales bacterium | reverse complement strand
ATAGTAATACGGTCGGAATCTAAGTGCATCTCAATCCGGATTTCGTGTTGGTTATTCTCCTCGTAGGCGTAGGAGATGATGTTGTTGAGCAGTTCATCACATGCGAGTCTTACCTTTCGTGAAACATCCTTGGGAACCCCTGCCTGTTCAGCGAGTATGGCGATCTTTTCATCGACGATGGCAATTTCATCCAGATTGTTTTTTATAGTGATGTTGAGTCGGTGCTCGCTCTGTTTGATTGGTCCGCCCAGATATTGCAGGGCCAGAACGGTTACATCATCGGCCTTGTGATCTTTTCCCTGGAATGCATCGACGGCGTTCACCGTGGCCTCAACAATCTGCTCTGCAGAATCGCATGTATTGGCTTCGAGAAGCTCTGTAAGTCGGTTTTCCGAGAATAGCTCTCCTCCGGGCTTGCGGGCTTCGGTGACGCCGTCGGTGTAGAGAAAGACGAGATCACCGCGGTTGATCTGTGTGCGCCCCTCCTTGTATGCAATGCCTCCAATGGCGGCGATAACCGGTCCGTGGCGTTCGTCAAGAAGGTCCAGGCGGCCATCGTGGCGTTTGATGTAGGGGGGGTTATGCCCCGCGTTTGAGTATAGCATCTCGCCGGTGCGCACGTTGAGTGCGGCTACAAGGACGGTGACAAACATACTGGCAGGGTTGTCCTCGCTGAGTTCATCGTTGACGCGGGTAAGAATGCTGGAGGGGGAGATGTCGTCAGTTGCGCGTGACTTGATCAGTGTTTTGGTAACGGCCATGAAAAGTGCGGCCGGAACACCTTTATCTGAAACATCGCCGACGCAGAAGAAAAACCAATCGTCATCGACAAAGAAGAAGTCATAAAAATCGCCGCCTACTTCGCGTGCCGGCTGCAGCGTGGCGTAGATGCTGAACTCTGTGCGTTCCGGGAAGGCAGGGAAGGAGAGGGGCACCATGCTCATCTGAATTTCGCGTCCAACGTTCAACTCACCGGACATTCTTTTGTTTGCTTTGGCCAGCGCTTTTTCGAGCAGCTTACGCTCGGTTACATCCATGCCGATGGCAAGGATTTCACGGAGTGTGCCGTCTTCATTTGTGATAGGTTTGTTTCGCCAGGCGATCCAGGCAATGCTGCCGTTGCTACACAGGCATTCGCTCTCACTGACTGCATAGTCACGGGGATTCTCCGCTATGCCATTCAGCATAGCCTTCATGTCGCCAGCGGCAGTTTCTGTGTCGGAGATGATTGTGCCGATGACCGGTTTTACAGCGATATCTTCCTGTGCAAGCCCGAAAAGTATGGAGCCAAACGGATTGATTGATTTCATGTCTCCGACGGGATCGATGCGGAGGATTACGTTGTTGACACTTGTCAGCTCTTCGTTTGCCCGACTGAGCTCTGCTGTACGCTCTTCGACCTTTCTTTCGAGACCACCGATCAACTCAGCGAGGGCCTTGCGCATGACATCGAAGCTGCGTCCGAGCTGGGCTATTTCATCGCCTCCTCCGATTTCGATCGGAACACCCAGATCCCCTTCCGCTAGGGCATTCGCTTTTGCAGTGAGCACTTTGATGGGGCGTGTCATCGTCTTTGCAAAGGCGAAGGAGATGGTCAGGATTGCACCCAGAAAGAGAATCATCAGCGTTATAGTTCGCTTTTTCAGCCGCTCAGCTGCAGCCATGGCTTCGGTTTCGTCGATCTCGCTCATAATCGCCCAGTAAAGGTTTGGGATGTTGAGCAGTCGGTATGATGAAAGAACGGAGATTCCCCTGTAGTCAGGGAATATCTCTATGTTGGTGTCTCCTGCCAGTGCGGCACGAGTACCCCTGGTTTCGACCCGTTGCAGACCTATGGATGTGTCGAACATCTCGATTTGGTGAATGGTGTGTTCGGGCAGTCCGATCTCCCTGATCATTTTCAAGTAGTTTTCCCGGTCCTCGATCAAAAAACGGGACTGGTTGCGCATCAGGTAGTCGTTTCCGACCAGATATGTCTCACCACTCTCTCCGAGTCCCACATCCTGCCAGGCTTGGTGGCTGGTCATAATATTGTTGATACGGTCGACGGGCATCTGGAAGATGAGGACTCCGATCTTTTTGCTGCCATCGAAAATGGGGGAGGCAATGAAGGACGCGGGGGCGTTGTAGGAGGGTTGGTAAGGCATGAAGTCCTTCAGGCTGATGAAGTTTGTCTGCTTTGCCATGCGTGCCTGGCGGAAGGCATCAGCGAAGTTTGTGTCGCGATACGGCCCTGTCAGCAGGGAGGTGGCGTAGTCGACCTCTTTGAATACGGAGTAGATAATATGGCCTGTTTCGTGATCGACCAGAAATATGTCGTAGTACCCGAAGCGCTTCAGGAAGCTCCGTATGACAGGATGGTATAGTTCATGAACCGTGCTGTAGTCACTGCCGTCATCTGCTTTGTTCATCCCGTCTTTTTTGCCGGTCGGCTGTGGGTTTTCGGCTATATACTGCTCCTGCAGATGGCGGGAGCGTGGATCCTTTGGGATGTAGTCCAGAGAACGGAACGCTGTATTTGTGCCGTCGGTATTTGCTTTGAGTCTGGGGAAGAATTCATTCTGATAGTAGGTGATCAGCTCGTTGTCTGCGGGCTCGGTAGCCGCATGGTCGGCGGCAAACGTTCCTTCGAGTGCAGCAAAGGCCGCGCGGAAGTTCTTAGTGGCTTCGATGACGGTTCTGCTTTCGGAGAAGGTCATGACTTGACCCGCAATGGTGGCGAGGTAATCTTCGATCTGCTGAGCCTTCATTTCACGGACGGCAGTCAGTTTGTTGAATGACTCAACCTTGAGGGCGTATCTCGCTTCGCGGTAGTCCATGTATCCGAACAGGACTACACTGGTGGCTGCGACCATAACCAGGATGATGAGAATTTTAGCACTGATCTTAAGATTCGCGAAGGTGATCGCCAGCCAGAATTTACGGGAGCCGCTCATATTTTCAAGCTCCTCCTGGGTGACGGGGCGATCGATGATACGACTCAGTATTCTAAGGCCTAAAAGGACTACGATGATGATAGGGAGGAGCCACCATGCGGAAGGGTTTCTGCTCAGAAAGGTATCGTTTTCTCCTCCTGTTTCCTGAGCACCAGCCGGATCGGGTAGATGAAGCCATTTCTGCCGTAACGCTTCGCGTTCTTCTGGTGTTATCGACTGAATGCCTTTTTCAAGAATTGTGTAAAGGATCGGGCGACTCTTTGTTACGGCCATCTTCAGGTCAGGTGTGGCCAGCTCCTCCTTCGTGATGCGGGTAATAAGCCGGATGTTGGGAATGTAGTGCTGGCGCAGGTAATGTGACATCACGCCAATACTGTCGATAAAGGCATCTGCGTCGCCTGTAGAGACGGCTGTTATTGCCTCAAGTGCATTGTCAACGGGAAGTTGCTTTATGTTGGGGTATTGCTCCTGCAGCGTGTCACTGATCGTGTAGCCGCGTACGGTAGCTACCGTTCGTCCGGCCAGATCAGCAAACGAGATGATTGTTTTGTCATCGGACCTTATGGCCATAACAGATGGCTGCGAAAAATAGCTGGATGTGAAGAGTGCAAATTCATCTCTTTTTTCGCTCTGATAGATGGCCGGCATTACGTCTATCTCGTCAGCCTTGAAGCCGTCCATGAGCTCGACCCAGGTAAGTCCTGATACAAACTTTACGCGCAGTCCTGCTTTGCGGGCGATCATTTGCACCATATCGATGGCGTATCCCTTAGGTTCTCCATTCTCTGCAAAGTCAAAGGGGGGCCAGTCGAGCTCGTTGGCAATGTGGAGCTCGGGGTTGGCTGCTACCCAGGCGCTCTCCTCTTCGCTTAGCTCAAGAGTGTCGGTGCCGGTGACGGTATTGGCGCAGGTCAGTAACAGAGCTGTGAAGAGTCCGAATAGTATCGGTCGAGTGGGGACGTTCATGATTGATCCCCGCCGTGGGTGTCATCTTCAAGGTGCTTTAAAAGGGTGACAACATTCCTGCCGTCCTCCCGTCGGTAGGAGACGCGATCCATCACATTCCTGACAAGATGGATTCCCAGCCCTCCGACCTCTCGCTCTTCAAGAGATGAATGTGTGTCCGGTATTTGGGCCCTGAATGGATTAAACGGCTTTCCTCCATCCGAAACGGTTACAGCCAGGCGATGGTTGTAAAGGGCCAGTCCGAGTTCGATGTCGTGCTCGCCGGTGTCGGGGTGCGCGTATGAGATGATGTTACCCGCGATTTCGTCACAGGCCAAACGCACCCTTTTGATGAGGGGTTCTGCGACACCAAACTTTCTGAGGAACATAGCAGCTTTTTCATTCATAGCAACAAGTTCAGTAGCCTGATTAGCTATTACAAGATCTAGGCGCGCTACTTCGTCTTCGGAGGGGTTCCCAAGGAATTCCAGCTCTACAGGTCGGATAAAAAGACGAAGCGCAATGGTGGCGAAGGCTACGCCGACAATAGCCAGTACGTAGGAGAGTCGATTTGATACAAAGAGCGGAAAACGGGCAAAGATCAGACTGACAACCAATCCGCCGTTAAACATAAGGCTGTCGAATTCATGACTTTTCATGATTGCGGCCAGGAAGAATACTGCATCCATCACGATCATTCCTGTGAAGATGAGGCTCATGAAGGAGGTGATGCTGAATGAGCGCTCTCCGATCAGCATGTAGGCAATAACGCCAATACCCAGTACAACAACGGCAGCCTGCTTCATTAGATTCATTGATTTCCTGTCTGCGTGTTGTCGCTCAATGCCTGCACGCTCGCCCAGTCGTTTGAAAATAGAGATCAATACGGTGATGATCACGATGGCAGCAACCTTTACAAGCGCTTTTTGGACATGTTCATCGAAGGCACCGGCAGATACGGCCTTGTTAAGTTTGTAAAAGTCTTTGAAAAAACTGCGTAGGATGACAAGAGCCACGATCTCAAACTGCTGACAGGTTGAGCGAAGTGTGCTTCGTGAGATAGTCGTGAGCAGCTCGAGGAATTCCTGCAGTAGAATAACACCGAATGGTATGGAAAGATTGCCAAGTGCTTTGACGAGGAACGTATCAAGATCAGCTGTAGGGCTTACTGTTCGCGACAGAAATAGCAGGCTTCCTGCGTATAGGAGGATGGCGACGATAACGAAAAGACTCTTCGTTTTGTGTTCCAGCCAGTCCAGCCCTTTGGCAAGACCGTTCAGAATGCGATACACAACTCCCATGCCATCTCTCCTCTTTTCGGATCCGTAATTACGTGACAACCGCTGTAATGGCCAGAATTTCGCACAGATGAGGGTAAATCTCAATCATTTAACACATTCCTTTTGTCATGGCAGTGGGAATTGCGGTAGGGTTCACGCATGGGGCCTGCACTTGAGTTGGTGTTGTTCTGACAGATTCAGATCGGCGCATCTTCGGGGATACCCCGGGGGATAGTATTATGTGACAGAGGTACGGCACGAACCTCGCTGCACTGCATGCAGATAGGTTCGCGCTTTACAGGATGGGTCGAGTGCAGGTCCCTCTTTATTTGAACGTTAAGTGAGTTGCATTGATGCTGAAGGCGAAACAGATTGAAATTCTCTCGCGTGGGTTGTCTGCCGCGATGTTGTCCGGCCCGTGGGATGAGCAGTCGATGATTGAGCGGATGGAGAGCGCCCTGGGAGAGGCGTGGCGGTGGTGCACTCCGCTGAGCGGCACAATTCTGTCTGCATACAAAGAACCTCCCGCATTTGAAGTGCTGGCAGAAGCGATTACGCATGCGCCGGCATTTCGTGCAGCGATCAGCAACCTCACGCGGCCGCATATCACTCGCTGGTTTCTGTTGCCGACCCGCATGGATGAGGCGTTTCCCGACTGGGGGCTGCCGCGCATAGATTCGGCTGATGCTCTGGGGCGTTTTCTGGAGCTGACTCATTCGCAGTTGGTTTGGCTCGCGGATATTGAGCGTCGACGGGGGATGCGTCAGGATCCCCTGCGGCAGCATTATCGCTCCCGCTGGTGCAGTAAACGCAGAGGCGGCTGGCGTCTCCTGGAAGAGCCTCTGCCACTGCTTAAACAGGCTCGAAGGCGCATTCTGCATGAGCTTCTGGATCGTGTACCGCCACATTCAGCGGCTTGCGGGTTTCGCCGCTCACGCTCTACTCTGGACTATGCTGCGGCACA
>CAZAKU010000005.1:0-2718 GCA_964485765.1 uncultured Lentisphaerales bacterium | reverse complement strand
CCGGTGTCGTGGGCGCCAGTCTGGTGAATCAGCTAGTCCCGCAGGGGCATACGGTTGTTTGGTGCTACCATATAAACAAGCCGGAGATAACTGATGATATCGCATCCTCCGTTTCCATATGCAGTATGAATTCCCTGCGGGAAAATATAGCGGAGGTGGATGTTATCGTGTGTGCTACCTCGAGTGAGGGGCATGTTCTTCATATGGGCCATGCACCATTCTTTAATCAGGAACGCCAAACAATAGTAGTTGACCTGGCTATGCCCCGTAATGTTGCCCCGCAGTTGGACGGTATCGCCGACAGCATACGAGTTGCTGATCTTGATGATCTGAAGCACTGGTATCGCCGTGAAAAAGCTGATATGGCGCGTATTTTTGAAGTTAGTAAGAATGTTGTTGAACAGCATCAGGATATGTATGAAAAGCTCATCGAAAGTTTTCAGGGTCGGAACGCGCAACAGTAATCTTGCGTTGACGCAGACTTCGGCGGCGCTTGCAAGGATGCAGGAGCTGGTTCCCGCATTCCGTTTTGAGATGTGTGAATTCTCGTCGCCGGGCGACCGTGACCGCAAAACAGACCTGCGCCGCAGTGACCCCGATTTCTTCACCCGAGATCTGGATGAAGCGCTGTGCAGAGGCGATATTGATGCTGCCGTGCACAGTGCCAAGGATGTTCCGCAAACGCTTGCGGATGGGCTGGACTGGGTCTGGCTGCCATGGGGTGAAGACGCGCGGGATGCATGGGTCCTGGCCCCGGGGCGTAAGCTTGAAGATCTTCCCGCCTGCCCCAGAATCGGTGTCAGCAGCGATCGTCGCCAGGAATATTCAACCGAGTGCTTCCCCTCTGCGCAGATGATTCCTATTAGGGGGAATATCGATGGCAGACTGGCACAACTTGATGCTGGTGATTACGATGCCGTGATAATGGCTTCTGCGGCACTTATACGGCTTGGGTTGTCGGACCGTATTACAGCATGGATACCTCTTGCTTCTCTGCCCTCACCGGAGGGGCAGGGGCGCCTTTGCATGACGTTTCGCGCCAACGACACCGCCGCCCTGAGGCTGCGCAGCCTGTTTGTTAAAGCGGCTGTTTTTGCCGGAGCAGGGGTTGGTAACTCAGAACTCTGCACGGTTGCCGCAATGAAAGCGCTGGAACGCTGCGACATCTGCCTGTACGACGCGCTGCTTGATTCCCGTCTTTTACAGAGCGTGCCTCCCGGTGCCGAGCGTGTATCCGTCGGTAAGCGCTCCGGCATGCATTCGGTCCCGCAGGAGGTTACAACCCGAATGATTGCAGATGAGGTGCGTAAGGGCAAGAGGGTCGTACGTCTTAAGGGTGGAGATCCCGGCATGTTCGGTCGTCTGGCCGAGGAGGTGGATGCCCTGGATGCTCTGTCGTTACCGTACAGAGTGATCCCCGGTATCTCAAGTATGAGTGTTGCTACTACTGCAACCGGCTTGCTTCTTACTCGCCGCGGTGTTTCACGAGGGTTTTCTGTGCTTACCCCGCGTAAGCAGGGGGGCGCTATAGCTGATATAAGTGCAGAAGCACGAGCGGGGCTGCCTCTGGTGTTCTTTATGGCCGGCAGTGTTTCGGACCGGGTTGCAAAGCAGCTTATAGACGATGGCATGGCGCCTGATACACCGGCCGCTTTTGTTGTCGATGCCGGTGGCGAAGAGGAGGAGATCCTTAGGTATTCGCTGGGTGAAATATCAGAAGAGGTCGTGGCCCGGATCAATTCGGTGTCAGCCGCTGTCTTGTTTATAGTCGGCTCGGTGGCCAAAGATGGCTTCCCTGTTAACCGTGGTGCATTGCAGGGGCGTCGGGTTCTGCTTACCTGCAGCGAAGAGCTGCAGTCCAGGGCAGCCGCATTGGTGCGCGATTATGGCGGTATACCTCTGGTACGGCCGCTGGTAAAGCTGTCGCCGGTAGATGCTGCCGGTAGTGTGATCGCTGATTTGGCTTCGTACGACTGGCTGGTCGTTACTTCGCCATCTGCTGTTCGTGTTTTGCTTGGACTGCTGAAGCAGGAGGGTGCGGATATACGCACTCTTCCGAGGATCATTACCTGTGGGCCTGCCACTGCGCAATTGTTGAAAGATGCAGGCATATATCCCATGCATGAGCCCTGCGAAAATTTCGGTGCAGAGGGGTTGGTGGATGTTGCAAAGAGCGTGGTTAAGAGTGGGGAGCGCGTTGTGCGTGTTCGATCCGACAAGGCTGGGCCAGCTCTGGCGGATGCTGTGAAGAATGAGTGTGGCGCTGAGGTGACGGATGCCGTTATATATCAATCGCATGCTGTAAGATATGATGAGTTGCCGAAGTACGACATGGTTTTCTTTGCCAGTGGCTCTTCAGCCGAAGCCTTTGTGGCGCAGTGGGGGAACAATCTGCCTGACGATAAGATAACGCTGGCAATTGGTGGCCCGACCGCATATGTGATGGCGCAGCTTGGCTTACGCTGTGACCTCGTAAGCCGTGAGGCAACTGTCGATGCTTCTATGCAGGCTCTCGCCGCTTTTGTAGTTGGTTTGTAATTCCGGAGAATAGATATGAGTACTTTTCCAAATGTAAGATTACGCAGGTTGCGCCAGAGCGCAGAGCTGCGCAGTATGTTAGCCACCCCTATGCCGGGCCCCGAGAAGTTTATGTGGCCGGTTTTTGTGAAAACGGGAAGTAACCTTAAAGAGCCTATTGATTCTATGCCCGGTCAGTAC
>CAZAKU010000004.1:0-5786 GCA_964485765.1 uncultured Lentisphaerales bacterium | reverse complement strand
GTCCACACCCATGCACCAGACCATTTTGCATCACTGCATGAAGAGTCACTTAAACTGTTCACCCTATCCGGCGGAGCGTTCGACCCCACTGTCGGCCCACTGATGCGCCTCTGGGGATTCCGCAACCAGATCCCCCCTGAGACCCCCTCCGCCGAATCGCTGAAACTCTGCATCAGCCAGGTCGACTATGGATGCGTGAAGTTCACCCCGGCGCCCGAACCTTCGCTCTACCTGACAACACCCGGAATGCGACTCGACTACGGTGGCATTGCCAAGGGTTACGCCGTCGATCTTGCATTCAACGGTATCCCTCCCGCACAAGCCAACTGTCTGATAAATCTGGCAGGAAACATGCGGGCGGCGGGCGAAGGCCGCAAAGGAGTGGGCGGCTGGACAATTGCTGTGCGCGACCCGTTTAACCCCGGAAACAACATTGGCCTCTTTATGCTGAGCAATGGAAGGGCGGTTGCCACTTCCGGCAACTACGAGCGCTTCGTAGTTATAGATGATCGTCGCTACGCCCACATAATCGATCCTCGTGACGGCATGCCGGTAGAGGGTATCGCCAGCGTAACTGTAATCGCGGACAGCGCCATGATCGCCGACGGGCTAAGCACTGCGCTCTTCGTTCTGGGGCCTGCAGAGAGCCGCGGCCTTATGGATGCCTATCCCACAGCAGATGCCCTCTTTGTGACCGATACCCAGCCTCCCAAATTCATCTGCACACAGGGATTTGCGGATAAATTCATCCCCATAGACAGAGATCAGTCTGAACTCAAAATTATTCAGTAGCGTCCCAAGAGGAACTGCAGAGCCTGTCCCATTCGTGAAAATTGGTGTGAATTCGTGGTGAAAATCTTACTCTGAATATATCAAGTATCCAGTAGTGATAAATGGATGCAGATCAGGATTTACGCCAGCGGCGATGTGCCCATAGATACTGTTCCGGATAACGCCGGATAACATCCTCAAGCCACTGATTATAGCGAGTCATAATACGACGGGCCACCTCTTCACGGCCACCACCGGTATCGAAGTGCAACGGTTCCGAGAACTCTATATTGAACTTCATAGGCCCAGTGACTATCGGGGCGCAGAGCAGTATCGGGACACGGCTCATTCGATACAACACAGCCGGTGAGACATGCGTCGCAGCCTCTCTCCCAAAGAACGGAAGAGGCATTCCGGTTGCACCTCTGGCGTGCTGATCCACAACCATTGCCACCACGCCACCCCCGCGAGCGGCTCTGGCCAACTGTCTGAAATCAGCGCCCTGTTTCTCAATCACCTCGTACATAGGCCTGATCTGGCGCTTGTCAAAATACGCCTGAACCCGTTCATTCTTGGCCTTCTTGGCGATGACCATCATCCTCCTGTCCATGGCAATCAACTGCCCGGCTACTTCCCAGTTACCGAAATGCCCGCACAGCACAAGTGCGCCCTGCGTTTCATCGGCGAGCAAACTGAGAGTCTCTTCGGGGGCGGAAACCGTTATTCGCTCACGCAGCACGTCTTCATCGATACGCACAAGGCTTTTATTAATGTCGACCACCATCCGCGCAAAGTGACGGAATGAACCACGTGCAATCTTTATCGCGTCGGGCATAGTTGAAGCTACGCCGCTATACAGCACATTTGCCACAGCTATCGAGCGGCGACGACGCGCCAGCCGAAACCCAATGTCTGCACCAAACCGTGTAAGGGAATAGGCTGCATTCAGAGGCAACAGGTCAACCAGGCTCATGGCAGAACGAACAGCCATGTACTCCCACCACGAGCCGGAAGGTTTACTCTTTTCAGTGTTGCTCATGCCTCCATCTGCCAACGGTCACCGGGTCCGGAAACAAGCAGCACGTTACCCCAGGCGGTGAAATCTCCCGTCCTGACGATTGTCTTAACGCAATGACTTCGCTCTTTCAGTTCGGTATGCGGGATCACCTCCACCTCCACCCCCTCGCCGAACGCCTCGGAAACCTCTTTAAAATAGGTCGGGTTATGGTCAAGTGCATCCTGCGCCATGACTATTTTCTCTACCGAATGGCATTTCTTCAACTCTGCCAGCACATCCAGGATTGCGGGAACCCCCTCAGAGAGAGCAATATCTATCAGCTCCACGTGATCTGGGCATGGAAACCCGGCATCCACAACCATCATCAGGTCCATATGCCCCTGACGATTCAGGGCTGAGTCAATCTCGCCATTCAACATTCCGACTTCCTTCATCACATACTCCTTGAAATTTCATTTACTTTAGATCCGACCCAGTTGCCATAGCATGCAACCGGTGCAACACATCGCATCGTAGACGATGCCGTCATAATTATGCAAGATGGAATGTGAGCTCAGCTCTCCGCTGCATCATCCTGCCTGCAAACAGAGCTAATTGCGTATCGTGCCCATATAAAGAGGGCAAGGAATATTATGTCGGCAAAGAAGAAGGGCTTCCACATAGCGGGAATACCCGTTTTCAGCCAGTGGAACAGCACAACACCGCAGTAAGAAAATTTGAGGAGAATGCCGTATATAATGATATTCGAGTTCCTCACGGGGTCAATGCCACCGCCATGAACATCAAAGCGAAAATGATTAGCAGAAGCGCCGGAAAATGCAGATAACCCGAATGATTGGGAGGTGTTACCTGATTCCACCTGAAAACAGTGTCAGCCGCAAAGAGAAAAAGCCCCCCCAGCAATCCGTCATATATTGCTCCAACCGTGAAGAACAGTTTAACCATGCTTATCTTTTTCATTTCATCTCCAGCATATTATACGTTTATGCCCCATCTGTCCGGCGCTGCGCCCTTACCGCCTTCCGGAACCGCTCCCGACGCCAACTTGTGAAATCTTCACTATACAGCTCCACAGCAAGCTTTTTGAATCCTTCATCAAGTTCGGCCACCGTCATCGCTGAGGGGATGAAATTTATATCAAAAAGCGTGCATTTGTTCCAATTTTCAGGCTCCAGCAACCTACCCTCACTCTCCAGCCGCGAATAAAGAGGAGTACCCGGGAAAGCGGTAAGCAGGGTAACCTGCACCTCATATAATCCGGAATTCTTAACAAAACGAAACACCTCGTCAAACACCCCTCTTGTATGGCCGTCGAGTCCCAGTACAAAGCACCCGTTCACGGTAATACCACGCGATTGAATAGCGCTTATCGCTTCATAATAATGCGGAAACATGGACAACTTCCAATCACTGCGCCTTTCAAGCCCGCCTAAGCCACTTTCAGTCGGGCTCTCCAGCCCGATAAGGACCTGAGCGCAGCCGCTCTCGCGCATTAGGTCCAGCAACTCCTGATCTTCAGCAACAGAAATATCGGTTTCAGTGAACCACTTGATCCCCTTCCCCGCAAGTTGCGGCAGAAGCTCTTTCCAGTAGGAGCGATTAACAAAACTGTTATCATCGGCAAATTCAATGAAGGGATGCTCCCATATCTTAAGAATCTGATCAATTTCCGCCAATACTTTCTCTATCGGCTTCTGCTTGTATTTATGTGTCAGCACAACCGAGCTGGCGCAAAACTCACAATGGTGCGGGCATCCACGGCTCGTCTGAACAGTCAGGCGGTTATATTTCGAGATATCCAGCAGCTCAAAAGCCGGCATGGGGGAATCGGACAGGTCGTATTCATCAGCATCACTCCGATAAAACTTCTTTAGCTCTCCGCATTCCGCATCCTCCAGAACCGACAGCCATACCGGCTCCCCCTCTCCAACCACGACGGCGTCGCAATGCTGCGCAGCCTCCTCAGGCAGCGCCGTGACATGGGTACCGCCGATCACCGTCCTTACCCCCGCTTCCCGGAACCGATCAGCCAGATCATACGCCTCTCTCGCCTGAGCGCTGTAGGTAGAGATTGCGACAAGATCCAATCCGGTTGGCAGGGGATCAAGAAGAGCTCCATCCGGCACCTCGATATAATGACATTCGTGATGCGATGGAGTCATCCCTGCCAGCGTCAACAGGCCCAGGCTCGGCAGAGAGGCAATTGTCTTACTTCGCTCAACAAACCCCGGCAAGGTCAATCCCAACTCTAGCAGCTCAGTATCACAAACACGTATACCGCTCATAGGTAAAAACCCGATCTTCATAACGTAATAACTCTCCATGTAAAAATCATAACTGCAACCGTTACGGTACCAGCCGGAATGAAAAACAGGTTCCTGAAAACAGTTTTCCAGGCTGACAGATAGCAGACCAGAGGCATGCTGACCGCACCCAGAACAAGAAGAACAGACGCCACCCCAAGCCCTTTTTCAATATTTAAAGAACGCGAAGTTAGCGAAAACAGGAGATTAATGAAGCCTATACCGAAAAAGGAGATATGCGCCAGACGCAACATTCGCCGGCGCCACGAAGAATAACCACCCAGCCAATCACCTCTGTGAAAAAACATACCGGGAATAGCGCCGGCAATACAGCCAAGCAGAAACCCTATCCACGCACATTGTATATTTATAATCATAATGCAACCAACAGGGAATATCGTCCGCCCCAATATGAAATGAAACGTACGATGTTATGTCAATACCGTCAAGAGCTTAATATATTGATCTATCACAACTCACTTGCCCTTACGGACTTGACCCCGCCAGCAGCATAGTACTACGCATTATTCAATGTCATTCATTGTTGCCTTGTCTCTCTACACAGAACGTGTACACTGCCTCCTTGTGCAAACTATTCGACATTAAAAAGCCATGTAGGAGAAGAAGATGACCCAATTCGAAAACAGCTTTGAATCCCTTTCACAATACAAGTGCCCCGACTGGTTCCGCGACGCAAAATTCGGCATATGGAGTCACTGGGGGCCCCAGAGCGTCCCTATGTACGGCGACTGGTACGCAAAGCGTATGTATATAGAGGGCTGCCCCCAGAACCTTTACCACATTCGACATTACGGTCATCCATCTAAATTCGGCTACAAAGATCTCTGCAAGCTGTGGAAAGCCGAGAATTTTGACCCCGAAGAGCTGATGGCTCTCTACAAAAAAGCGGGCGCAAGGTATTTCGTGGGTCAGGCCATGCATCATGACCATTTCTTCAACTATCCCTCCAAACTGAACCCCTTCAACTCCATGGAGGTCGGACCGAAAAAGGATATCTGCGGTCTATGGAAAGCAGCAGCCGAAAAGGAGGGGTTACCATTCGGACTTACCGAACATCTGGCGGCCTCATTCTCATGGTGGACCACCAACAAGGGCGCCGACAAAGAGGGCCCCTATGCAGGAATTCCATACGACGGAAATGACCCGGAATACAGGGACTATTATCTGGACAATTTCGAGCACGTCCCCAAAGACCCCACAAACCGAAGCGGTGTGCCCTGGTATACAACAAACAAAACCTTCCACGAATACTGGCGCAAGGTTATCCGTGAAGTAATCGATCTCTACCAGCCGGACCTGCTCTACTCCGACGGCGCACTGCCGTTTGGATCAAATGATAACTCGGCCACGTCCGAGCCAGTCTTTAGCACCGGCCTCGATGTAGTCTCCCACCTTTACAACACATCTATCGCCAGATATGGAGAGAACCGCGCGGTTTACAACCAGAAGGACCGCCGCCCGGAGATATACAATATCGGCATCCTTGATATCGAAAAGAGCCAGCTCCCCGGCATCAACCCCGAGCCCTGGCAGACCGACACTTGCATCGGAAACTGGTTCTACGACGTACGGGCAACATTCAAAAAGGTGGAACATGTCATTGAAATGCTAATCGATATTGTTGCGAAAAACGGCTGCATGCTGCTGAACATACTGCAGCGTCCCGACGGTAC
>CAZAKU010000003.1:0-3162 GCA_964485765.1 uncultured Lentisphaerales bacterium | reverse complement strand
AAGCGCATTCACAAACCGCTGCAAAAGCAAATCCCAGGAATCGGGTTTCCAATCCCGGATAGTTTTGAAGAAGCGCCGCACCCATGTTACGTAGTAAGATGCATTCCCCTCCTTGCACAGCGTACGTTTAAGCAGATACTCACCGAATTCGTCAAGCTGTAAGTCACTCATGTCCAGCATGTTGCGCACTCCTTTGATTTAAATATAATAATATACCGCACAATCTCTATTATCATAATAGCCATATATTAAGTCACAATTCAGCTTGATGCAAGGTGTTTTCCAGGATTCGACAATAATTAACACTATAATATCAGTCAGCCTTCTGATACAAAATCAGCCACCTCTTTGTGCGCAAAAGAGGCACAATCAATACAGGCCGAGCAAGAATAACAACCCTTAGATATATGGCAATTGGAAACCGATTCAAACGCTTGACATTCTGCATGGATCGCCTTAGCGTATTTCAATCAAAGGGTGTGGTGATATCTATTATTCTACTGACAATAAGTCATGACCCCTATTAAACGTTGAACAAAACCGCTACGCGGACATTCTGTCTACAAACGGGTATGTCGCCGTCAGAGGTCTTTCTGATCAACCAATGCTTATTCCTGTAGACTGACACCTGAAAAGGAGTCCTACCGTTGGGCTCCGCAAGAAGGAGGTGTCGGGATGAGCAGTCTACTACGTCAACATATGGTGGAGCACATGTTGCTCCGGAACTACTCGGAAAAGACGGTCGATTCGTATGTGGATTCGGTTGTGGGATTGGTTAAGCACTATTGGCTTCGCCCCGAAGACATCAACGATCAGATGATTCAGGACTATCTGATATACCGAAAACGGGAGAAGGGGGTTTCGTGGAACACTAATCACCTGACCATGTACGGGATTCGCTACTTGTACAGAGACATTCTGGGTCGGGAGTTCACGCCATATATGCCACCGGGGCGAAAAACGCGCAGACGCCTACCCCAGGCGTTAAGCCGGGAAGAAGTGCAGTCTCTGTTTACGGTGACGAGGAACTTGAAGCATCGGACAATGTTGATGACCCTATACGGCACGGGGATGCGCAGTTTCGAGCTGACACGCTTGAGGCCGGAGCACATTGAGAGTAAGCGGGGGATGATTCGTATTGAATGCGGCAAGGGACAGAAGGACCGCTACACCCTATTGCCAAAGAAGCTGCTGGAGCAGCTACGGCTATACTATTCAGCTTTTCAGCCCCATTCATGGTTGTTTCCGGGGCGAGACCCGAACAAGCCTTTGACGGTGAGATCGGTTCAAGGGATCTACAGGCAGGCCAAAAAAAAGGCCGGGATCACCCGCGGTTACGGGCCGCACACTCTACGCCATTCATTTGCGACGCACCTGGTTGAAGACACTGGTGATATTGTTGCTGTGAAACAGTTGCTGGGGCACCGAGCCTTGAGCACAACCGCGCAATACACGCATGTGAGTCGTCGGCACATCGCCACGGTAAAGAGTCCGTTGGACACACTTTACGACAAGGGGTAGCCATGTCCGTCGCCCTTCGGGTGGCGGATGTGATTCGAGATTGCTGGAGCACATACAACCGCAAAGCTCTTCCTCCGCATGTCGCCAAGGCAACGCAGCATATTCTGCGCTGCCGAACAAAGGCGCTTGGCGGACACATGCACTGTTGTGATCAGTGTGGCGGAGAAGTGCCTGTGTACAACTCCTGTCAATCGCGTCACTGCCCTACCTGTCAGACTAGTGCAAAAGAAAAGTGGTTGGACGCACGCTACCTCGAGCTGCTTCCGGCGCAGTACTTTCATGTCGTATTCACACTGCCGCATGCGTTAAACGCGCTTATTGATGCGAACCGCAAGCTCCTCTTTCATGAACTGTTCAGCACGATCAACTGGGTGCTGCAACGCTTCGCGCAGGATCCGCAGTGGCGACTGGAAGGAGATTTGGGGTTCCTTGCCGTCCTGCATACATGGACACAGAAGCTGCAAGAGCACTTTCACGTCCACTGCATCGTCCCCGGCGGAGTCTGGCGCGCTGAGACTCGCGAGTGGATGCCCTGCCGGGGCAAACGGCTTTTCAGAAAGGAATCACTGGCCGATGCGTTCCGCAACCGATATACCAAGCGACTCCGAGCGCTACGCAAACGCGGAAAGCTCGCATACGGCGGACGAGCGGCAACGCTGGCCGACCCGCAGGCGTGGAACGCATTGCTTGCGCAACTGGAACAGAAGCGCTGGATTGTTTACCCCAAAGCCACAGCGTCGACCCCGAAAAACGCCCTGGACTACCTTGGCCGCTATACCCATAAGGTCGCAATCAGCGACCATCGAATCAAATGCCTTAAGGATGGTGAAGTTACCTACTCCTGGCGCGATCGATCCGACGATAACACCGAAAAGTCCGACACCATATCAACAGAAGAATTTACCAAACGCTTCATGGCTCATATCCTTCCAGACGGCTTTCATAAGATACGCTACTACGGCTGGATGGCTGGCACAAAGCGCAAAGGCTCACTCGCCGCCATCCGGGAAGCCCTTGCCATACCACCCCCGGAACCGCCACCTGAAGAACCCATTGATGAACGCATCCTTCGCCGAACCGGCATCGACATACGCAAGTGCCCTCACTGCGGCAAAGGCCGACTGAACAAAACCGACAAAAGACTCCTACCAATAAAGACCCGCGCGCCATGAACACGACCCTCACACGCAGCCCAAAACAAGACAAGATCGGTGCCTACCGGTCCTCGCAGCGGTCTGCACAAGTGCCGAAAACACCCATCAAGAGAGCCGCCAAAGACACCCTCAAACAGCACTCAGCCCACACAAAGGGCCATCAGAATACCGGAACAGACCAAAGAAAAAAAAGACCCAACACCCTGATGCACTCAGAAGCCTGTTACTTTACCCCATAGGGCCCGCAGCTTCGTTCAACAGCATTTTATCCCTCATGCTCCCACGACCCCTTGCCATAACTCACGCACTCTGTATACTCGGCAGCACGAAGGATAAAACGCTATTCGTTGGGCAAGGAGGAGAGATATGAGAAGAGTGATCGTCGGTCTTACTTCGCTCGTCGCAGTGGTTGTTGTCGCTGGATGCGGGGGCGAAGAGCCTGCGGAGATTTCTTACAATCCCGACTTCACCAGTTTGGTGACGGAAG
>CAZAKU010000002.1:0-9287 GCA_964485765.1 uncultured Lentisphaerales bacterium | reverse complement strand
TCATTCTTCTCGACAGAGAGATAGCGGAGAGCCCTGGGTGTGATCAGGGGATTGCCGCACAAAGTATTCTTTTGGGAGCATCCGAGCGGGGGTTGGGCGGGTGCATGTTCGGCTCCATTCGAAAAGAGGCGTTGCGTAAAGCCCTTGCCATACCGGAGCAGTATCAAATCGTTCTCACAATTGCACTGGGAAAACCAAGTGAAACTGTTGTTCTCGATCCGGTCACGAATGGCAGTATTAAGTACTGGCGCGATGAACAGGGCACCCACCATGTACCCAAACGATCTCTGGATGAGGTTATCCTGTAAATGACGATTTTCTTAGCTGTTTTCAGTGACTATTTAGTGACTCTTGCCGATGCGTATTACGAGCGGGCGGGCAAGGCGGTGGCCGGTAAGATTAATATACTATTTGAATCTGATTAGAGAGGGTTAAATCTGAATCTTGTTGTTTCCACAGGCGCCTTTGGCGGGTATACTGTTGGCCGACTGATGGGTTGGCAGTGATCTGCCTTTGCTTCCCCGAATGGTTGGGGAAATTAATACAGGTGTTTAGGTATGTCGGAAACAGTGGAAGAGTTATTGGCAAAAGCACGACAGGCTCAAGCTGTGGTTGAGTTCTGGTCGCAGGCTCAGGTTGATCGCATGGTCGCGTCTGTGGGGTGGGCGCTATACCGTGAGGACAACGCTGTTGCCTGCGCGCGCCTTGCATATGAAGAGACGGAGATGGGTGTTTATGAGGACAAGCTTCTCAAGCATCGCAAGAAAACCCTGGGTACGCTGCGTGATCTGCAGAACGTAAAATCGGTCGGGGTTGTTGAAGTAGATGAGGAACGCGGCCTTATGAAGGTCGCAAAGCCTGTAGGCGTTGTTGGTGCTATTACCCCCGTAACCAACCCTACATCAACACCTTCAGCCAATGGGCTGGCTATTCTTAAGGGACGTAATGCCGTTATATTTGCTCCCCATCCGCGGGCTAAGCGATCAACTGCGCTGGTCGTGCAGCTGATGCGAGAAGGGCTGGCCCGTGTGGGTGCGCCTGTGGATCTCATTCAGCTGGTGGGCGCCCCCTCAAAAGAATCTGCACAGAAGCTGATGGAGAGCGTTGATCTTGTTGTAGCAACAGGCTCCGGCGCTCTGGTACGGGCGGCATATGGCAGCGGTACCCCTGCTTATGGCGTGGGGGCTGGTAATGCGGTATGCGTGGTTGACGAAACAGCGGATATCGTCGATGCCGCACATAAAATAGGCCTGAGCAAAACCTTTGACAATGCATCCTCCTGTTCCAGTGAGAACTCCCTTGTTGCTGAGAGGTCTGTTTTTGATGCGTTAATGAGTGCTCTCCAGCTAGAGGGCGGGTACCTGTGCAGCGAAACAGATAGGGAGAAATTAAGGAATGCGCTTTGGCCTGATGGCACGTCACTTAATGCCGATGTGGTTGCACAACCTGTCACCACTCTTGCCGCCCTGGCGGGAATTCAGCTGCCTCCGGGAGCTAAATTCCTGATTGCTGAAGGCAGAGACGCCATAGAGTCAGACCCGTTTGCCCGGGAGAAACTCTCTCTTGTACTGACTGTATGGCGCTACGACGCCTTTGCAGATGCAATTGAGCTTGTGGAGCGCATTACGAGGTTATGCGGGTATGGCCACTCCTGCGGGATTCATAGTAGCAATGAGGCGCATATACATGAGCTGGCGCTGGGGAGCCACGTCAGCCGAATTCTTGTCAATCAATCTCAGTGCTACGGCAACAGCGGCAACTACGATAATGGGCTGCCTTTCTCAATGACCCTTGGTTGCGGTACCTGGGGCGGCAATATCAGCAATGAAAATATATGCTGGAAACATTTTTTGAATATTACATGGGTTTCGAAGCCGATACCGTCCAATGTGCCGGATGAAAAAGCTATCTTCGGTGAGCACTGGAATGAGTTCGGAAAATAGCGGGAATGTTAAGCGATGAACAGTGAAGATCTTTATAATGAATATATGATTACGGGGATGGTTTCCGGATTTCAGCCACTGACTGTTGACTCGGCAAGCGGATGCATCATGCGTAATGCGGCCGGAGAGGAGTACCTTGATTGCTTTAGTGGGATCTCGGTCTGTAATGCAGGGCATGGGCACCCCGAGGTAATCTCTGCTGCTACAGCTCAGATGAAAAAGCTTATCCACTGCTGCACCTATGTTTATTACAACCCGCGCGCCGCGGAACTCGCAAAATTGCTCGCAGAAGTAACTCCCGGTAAGCTGCAGAAGAGCTTCTTCGGCAACAGCGGAGCTGAGGCTGTTGAGGGGGCTTTGCGCATAGCGAAGCAACATACCGGACGTAGAGAGATGATTGCTCTTTCAATGAGTTTTCATGGGCGTACCGCGGCTACCCTTTCCATTACCGGTAACAGCACACGCAAAAAGGGGAACGACCCCTATTTGCCGGGGGTGACATTTGCTCCGGCGCCTTACTGTTACAGGTGTCCCTTTAAACTGGAATATCCGGCCTGCGGCTGCGCTTGCGCGGAGCATCTGGATTATCAGTTGCGTTACAATACCTCCGGCGATGTGGCGGCTTTCATTGCGGAACCTGTGTTAGGGGAGGGGGGCATAATAATTCCGCCACCTGAATATTTCAGAATAGCCACGCAAATAATACGTGATAACGGAGCTCTGTTTATTTGCGATGAGGTACAGAGCGGCTTCGGAAGAACAGGAAAACTATTCGCAATTGAGCACTATGATATCGAACCTGAGATAATGTGTATGGCAAAGGGCATAGCCGATGGCTTTCCCCTGGGCGCATTCATTGTTGAGCCGCAGATAGCAGAAGCATTCTCCCCGGGAGATCACCTCTCTACCTTCGGAGGGAACCCAGTCAGTTGTGCTGCGGCAATCGCAAACATGGGCGTAATGCAGAACGAGCAGCTTCCGGAAAATGCAACACTGCGCGGTGCGCAAATTGTTTCACGATTGACTAAGATTGCTGAGTCGACGCCTCTTATAGGCGACGTGCGGGCTAAAGGGCTTATGATCGGTATTGAGTTGGTGAAGGATTCCGATAAAGCACCCGCTTTGGCAGAGGCAAAAGAGGTGCAGCGCCTATGTTTTGAATCCGGCTTACTTGTTGGGATTGGTGGTGTGCTTGGTAATGTGGTCCGATTGCAGCCGCCATTGGTTATCACAGAAACTGAAGCGTCAAAGTCTGTTGATCTTCTTGAGGTCGCGCTGAAAAGTGTTGGCGGGGAGTAGAATGCAGCCTGCCGACAGAACCATTGGAGATGCACGTATTTTGGTTGGCCCGACTGCAGTTGGGAAGAGCGGTGTGGCGCAGTGGCTGGCAGAGCGTAACGGATGGGTAGTGCTTTCTGCTGACTCTATGCTTGTATATCGCGGGATGGATATAGGTGTTGCGAAGCCATCAGTAAGGGAACGTGAGCAGGTAAAGTATTTCGGGGTGGATGTTGTTAACCCCGATGAGGCCTACAGCACTGGTGCTTTTCTGCGTGAGGCAAACAGGGCATGGAGTTACTGTCTTGACTCAGGTCGTGAACTTCTGGTTGCAGGAGGAACCGGGCTATATGTTAAGGCTCTTCTGAATGGACTAGATGCTCCGGCAACAGATAAGTCGCGGCGTATATACTGGACTCAGCGATTAGAGGATGATGGTCTTGCATCTCTTCAGGATGAGCTTCGGGAGAGGTGGCCGGAGGAATGGAAATCCCTGGCTGACACAGATAACCCCAGACGTTGTATCAGGGCTCTTGAAATAGCTGAATCCGGAGGTAGTGCAGCCGCGGCATTAGCACATGCAGTCTCTCCTGTTGCCGGTTTATGGCGCGAGCCTGATATGCTGGCAATCCGGATTGAACAGCGGGCCCGCGCCATGCTGAGTGAAGGTCTGCTGGAAGAGACGAGACAGTTGCTTGCTGTTTACGGAGCTCTTTCTGCAACTGCGGCACAGGCTATAGGATATGCAGAGGCGCAGGCAGTTCTAAATGAGGAGTTGACGATTGACGAAGCGCTGCAGAAGATCTGTGCCCGTACCCGTCGTCTGGCAAAGCGTCAACGCACATGGTTCAGGCATCAGGTGGATGTGGACTGGGTCCATCTGGATGATGATACAGTTTCGGAGATCGTTGCGGGACAGGTAATGGAGAAGTGGGAACAGAATGGAACATCGAAAATCATTTTGCCAGGTTCGTGAAGAGGGCGTTACGGGAACTTCGTACGCTCTGCGGGAACTCCCTGTGTCGATGCGACCCAGAGAGGCTGCCGATCGTTACGGTATAGAAAATGTCCCCAACGAGACCTTGCTTGCCATTATTCTGCGAACCGGTGCCCCGGGGATGAATGTCGTGGGTATGGCTGAAGAGTTAATACGTCGTTATGGCTCTCTCGATGCACTGGCGGCAGCCTCGGTTCTTGAGCTTGAGCGTAATGGCATACGTGGAATGGGTCATGTAAAGTCACAGATTCTGGCAGCGGCGTTCGAGCTAGGGCGCAGATCTGTCCTCGACACTGCGCAACGCCCTCTGATGCGTACACCTTCAGATCTCAAGCGTTTATTAATGCCACTGGCGGACGGTCTAGAGCAGGAGCACTTTTGGGTAATCCTTCTTGATGTTCGCTGCTGCATGATTGGGCAGATTGTTGAGGTATCCCGCGGAGTACTTGATGCCAGCCTTGTCTCCCCCAGAGAAGCGTTCAAAGAGGCCATTCGCAGCGCGGCCAAATGTATTGTTATTGCCCATAATCATCCGACAGGCGATAGTTCTCCCTCAGCAGAAGATTTAAGAGTCACGCGTCAATTGATAGAGGCCGGAAAAGTTATTGGCATCCCGGTAATGGATCATTTGATTGTAGGATCCCGGCCCAGTGGTGGCCGGCAGCAGTGTTTGAGTTTACGGGAAGAAAAACTGGTGACCTTTGGCTGATAAAATGACAACAGTTGTGCCGGAGGGGTTTAGCTCATTGGCATCGGAGCTGCTTGACTCGAAGATTCCAATAAGCTTTACTGCTAACGGCAACAGCATGCAGCCATTTATTCGGAATGGCGACAGGGTTGTTGTGTCCGGTATTGCTGACTTCCCGACACGCAGAGGGGATGTTGTTGCATACCGTCACGGTAAAAATGGATTAAGAATGCATCGTGTTTTGGGTCGGGACACCGAGGGGCACTGGCTGATTCGTGGTGATGCAAGCAGTGGTAAAGTTGAAATAGTTCCTGCAGATGACATTTTGGGATTAGTCGTAAGCGTCACACGCGACGGCAAAACGTGCCGTGCATGGAGTCGTCGTATGCTGGGAATTGCATGGCATTTCTCCATCGGCCACTTCTGGCCGCTGATGTGGCGCGTTATGAAAATAAAGAATATTGCAGGACGGAGGGGTAGCCAATGAGGGGTGGTATACGTAGAGGACGACGTGATATGGAACCATGCACTGCCGGGAAGATGCAGAGGTTGCGAAATATTGCGTCGGCCTTCAAACTTGTTGTCGCCTCATCACCATTACGTTTTCTGCTCTTATGCATCTTTGCTGTCATGCAGGCTGCTGTTACTGCGGGCACCCTATGGCTGACTCGCAGCGTTTTTAATGAGGCGCAACAGCAAATGTCCGCCATCGCAGATGATCGTGTGGTGATGCCTATATTGCTGCTCCTGCTTGGCGTTGCACTGATAACAGTTTTAGGATCGATTATTCAGAACCTCTCTTCGTGGTTATCGGAAGGCTTACGAATGGAGGTCACCGATCATGTGGCCGATGTGCTGCATGAACGCGGTAACCGGGCAGATCTGGCTCACTTTGAGAGTTCGGAATACTACGATAAACTGCATCTTGTACAGCAGCATGCCATGCGTAGTCCCGCAGGTATTGCATCGGGTGTGGTTGATATTATTCGCGGTTTTCTGAGTATAGCAGTTGTTGGCGGTGTTATGGCTGTTATTCAGTGGGAGCTGCTGCTCCTGACCGTTTTGGCTCTTGTTCCTGCTATATGGGTCAGGGTTAGGTTTGCCAGACTAATGCGTGAGTGGCGCAGGAAGCATGCATCTGCCGAGCGACGCGGCTACTATATGCATTATCTGCAAAGCATCGATATCTTTGCCAAGGAGCTCCGCAGTCTGAGAATCGCAGGACATCTCAGAACGCGCTATCGTGAAGTGCGCAAGAGACTGCGTTATTCGCGTTTGCATATGGCTGCACGTCAGGCGAGAATGTCTGTGTTAAGTGATGTTGCTGCCATGTTGCTGATGGGGTTTGCGTTCGCATTACTCGCTTTACGCGCACTCAAAGGTAATCTCGGATGGGGTAATGTAGCTATGCTGATTCATGCGCTGCAGCGATCACGTTCACTGCTGCAGAACTTACAGCGCAGCCTGACACGTCTGTATGAAGACTCTGTTTTCCTGGATCACTATCGTGAGTTTATGGACCTTCCTGACACTGTTCTTTCACCAGATAAACCGATAAAAATTGGTGATGTTCGTGGTGATGTCGACCTCACTAATGTAAGCTTCCATTATCCCGGATGCGAAAAAGACGTGTTGAGAAATGTGTCGCTTAAGATCCCCGCAGGACAGCATGTTGCTCTGGTTGGGGCTAATGGCGCAGGAAAGACCACTCTTGTGAAGCTGCTCTGCCGCCTTTACGACCCGACAAGTGGCACGATCATGTTTGATGGTCATGACATAAAAAGCTTCGATCTTGATGATTTGCGTCGACAGGTGGCTGTGTTATTCCAGGACTTCGGTAAATACCAGATGACTGCAGCCGGAAATATTGGGATTGGAAGTATTGAGAACAGGCACTCCTTTGATGATATTCGTAAGAGCGCACATCAGGCCGGGGCGGATGGTTTTCTTGAAAAACTGGACCGCGGTTATCGCACCCAGCTGGGTCGCTGGTTTTCCGGCGGAGCTGAGATCAGTATTGGTCAGTGGCAGCGTGTGGCGCTCGCCCGTACTCTGATGTCAAAAGCCCCGGTTCTTGTAATGGATGAGCCGACCTCTGCTCTGGATGCCAAAGCCGAAGCAGAGCTACTGGAGCGTTTCGTGGACGCATGTAAGGGCCGAACGCTACTGTCTGTGAGTCATCGCCTGTTAACTGTTAAGCATGCCGACCGCATAATAATGATGCGTGACGGGTTGATTGTGGAAGATGGAAGTCACGCAGAACTGATGGATGCAGAGGGTGCATATTACGAGCTGTTCCGGCGCTCTGCCGGAGAAAAGTATACTCAGGATGTAAAGATTAGTTTATAAGGCGCATAATGACAAAAGTGCTTAATTACAGGACTACTATATGAGCGAAAGAATTTTTGGCACCGGGGTTGATATTATTGAAGTAGAGCGTATCGCTGGATCGATAGAGCGTAATGCCAGATTCAAGGATCACGTTTTTTTGAAGTCCGAGCAGGAGTATTGTGATGGCAAAGCTGTGCCGGAGATCCATTACGCCGGAAGGTTCGCCGTTAAGGAAGCCGTTGCAAAAGCGTTGCGAACAGGTATTGTGGCTCAGATAGGATGGCGCGATATCGAGGTGATTCGCGACCCTGAGTCGGGAGCACCAGATGTAGTCCTGAGTGAACGGGTACGCAAATGGGGCGCCGAAAGAGGCGTTACAGGAATCCATATCAGTTTATCGCATACCCATCAGCATGCTATGGCTCAGGCAATCGTAGTTGGCGACGACAACTCGGAGATAAAGGAGAATAGCGGTGAAATGGGTTGAATCGGCATTAATGCGTGAGCTGGATAAGCGCTGCATTGAGTCGGGTACGCCCGGAACGGTTTTGATGGAGCGTGCCGGTTTTGGTGTGGCCATGGCCGTTCGACGTCTGGCAGAAACAATGTCGGGCATACGTACCCCTGTAACCCTGGTAGCGGGGAGGGGCAATAATGGAGGCGATGCCTTTGTTGTTGCCAGGGTTTTGGCATCGTATGGTTTTCCGGTAAAAGTTTTGCGCACCTCTGAGTTGTCCGATAAACGGGGTGATGCCGCAGCAATGCTGGTCCTCATGCGTAAGTGCGGGTTAGATGCTGAACTACGAACAGATGCCGAAGACTGGGACAATGACTCTGCTGAGATGCAGCCTTTCGGCGGGATCGTCGTCGACGCTGTTTTGGGGACAGGTGTCACCGGCGCAGCCAGAGGAGTAGCCGCTGCAGCCATTCGCTGGATTAACCGTGTATCAAAACGACAGCGTGTTGTCTCGGTTGACCTTCCTTCAGGTATGAATGCCGATACGGGAGAAGCGCCCGGAGATACCGTAAGAGCCGATCTTACCGTTTGCATGGCTCTTCCCAAAGTCGGATTGCGCAGCGATGCTGCCGTCGATTTCCGGGGGAGGGTAGAGATTGTTGATATTGGGGTCACGGCAGATGATTCCGATACACTTTCAGCCGGAGAGGAGTTTATCTCTGCCGCAGATGTTTCGGGTTGGATGCCTCGCAGGGATGCCAATTCCCATAAGGGCAGCTTCGGCCACCTATTGGTCGTTGGCGGATCGCGTGGTTTTTGCGGCGCAGCCGCTTTAACTGCCAGAGCAGCATGCCGTTCAGGCGTCGGCCTTGTTACAGCTGCCGTACCGGCTGAGATACACGCTATTGTGGCATCCGCAGCTCCGGAGGCAATGGTTCATCCTCTTGCATCCAGTCCTGACGGCGGCCTGACTCTTGCCTCGATTGAGCAGTGGGGATATTCAGTTGAATCTTTTTCAACTGTTGTTACCGGACCCGGAATGATGGCATCTAATTCAACCCGTGCCGCAGTTGAATATATTATTTCTGAGGCATCTGGAACAGTCGTTCTAGATGCCGATGCCCTTAACGTTTTCGCATCTAATGCGTGCGCCCTGAATGATGGCGGATGCTGCAAGATAATTACTCCTCATCCAGGGGAGGCCGCACGCCTCTTAGGTATCGATACTGCCGATGTTCAGCAGAACCGAATTGATACAGTTAGCAAGCTTGCTTCTGTTACAGGTGCTACCGTTGTACTGAAAGGCGCAGGAACTCTGATTAAATCGCCGGAGGGCCCGATATGGAGCTGCCTGTGCGGCAATCCCGGAATGGCCAGTGGTGGCAGTGGCGACGTGCTTGCAGGAATGATCGGTGCTCTCTCATCCCAGGGGCTTGCGCCCGAGATCTCCGCTGCAGCAGCCGTCTGGCTGCATTCCACAGCGGGTGATCTGGCCGCATGGCATATTGGTGAACACGCGCTAAACGCATCTGATATCATCTCCCGTATCCCGGAGGCCTTTCTCCGCGTGTGCGCGAGATGAGGAGAATACAG
>CAZAKU010000001.1:0-5358 GCA_964485765.1 uncultured Lentisphaerales bacterium | reverse complement strand
AGGAGGATGCATCGCTACTTCGGGTTGCCGATTTTTTGAGCAAAGGCGTTCTGGCAGATGGAGGACTACTTGTGCTGGAACAGGCTAAAAAGGCCGTTTTTAGGTTGCCTGAGGGGTGGCAAATGTTCAAAGAACGGGTGTACGGAGGCAGCGTGATCAGGCTTCTCTCTCAATTATGATGAGTGAATTCGGTTGAATTGATCGCGTGGGCGTGATAGATGGTTTACGTTTTACGGAGTTATTAGGCATGTTGCAATGTGCATTATATCCTGGAACATTTGATCCGATGACGCTGGGCCACCTGGATCTGGTCCTGCGTTCTGCGAAAATTTTCGAAGAGGTGATTCTGGCGGTTGCGTCGGTTTCGCGTAAGTCGGGTTGTATGTTCGACGTTGTTGAGCGCATGTCGATGGTTGCTGATGTGGTGGCGGATATGCCTAATGTCAGGGTTGAGCGGCTGGACGGGTTGCTGATCGAGCACGCACGCATGCGCGGGGTGCACGTTGTAATTCGTGGTTTGCGGGCATACTCAGACTTTGAATATGAGTTCCAGATGGCGCTCACAAATCGCAAATTAGCCCCAGAAGTAGAGACACTTTTCATGATGCCTAAGGAAGAACACAGTTATGTAAGCTCCAGTACGGTGCGTGAAATTGCACGTTTCGGTGGGGATACAGGGCAGTTTGTACCCCCGGTTGTTCAGGAACGGATTGATGCCTGGCGACGGGAGAACGGGGTGGAATTTAACCATGCAGATTAACCTGACTGAACTGGGTGAAGAGTATAAGCACTATAAAGGCGAAGATGACGCGGAAGTCTTTGACCTGGAGGAAGATAACTCCTTGCGCCCCGATGGCCCTTTGTCGTATGATGTGGCTGCTGAACTGGTCTCCGATCAACTGATTGTTCGGGGGCGTATATGGGCCCCAATGCACTTTCTGTGCTGCCGCTGTGCAGTGTGGAATGACTGCGTGGTTGAGGTGAATGATTTTTTGGTTGCGATTGAGGTAGGCGAGGAAGATGAGCTTGCAGACTTGACCCCGGAAATGCGTGAAGCTATTATCCTCGCCCTTCCTGATTACCCGTTGTGCGGGGAATCTTGCAAAGGACTCTGTTCGCAATGTGGTGCGGACTGGAATAAAAAGGTATGTGACTGCCAGTCTCCGGTGGATAATCGCTGGGAGGGTCTGGGTGGTCTTGAATTGTGAAAAGTAATCTGTCACTGATGGCAGAGCGGTGTTGTACCGTATTGAACCCTCCCGATAGTTTTCGGGGCAGGTGGGAGCAAAGTAATGGCTGTACCAAAGCGTAAATCGTCGAAAAGGCGAATTCGTACACGTAAGAGTGCGCAGAAGGCATCTGTGTCGCAGGTTAGTGAATGTCCGGAATGTAAGGCTCCTCAGAAGGCTCACCAAGCATGTACATCCTGCGGGACGTATCGTGGTCGTCAGGTGACGTCTGTGGAAGTGGAATAAACAGTGGTCGCCTATTATGCGAATTGCTGTTGATGCTATGGGGGGAGATAATGCTCCCCGGGAAATCGTACGTGGCGCTGCTGATGCCGCGCGTGAGCTCACCGGGCTTACGCAGATACTGCTCGTAGGTGACGAGCAGGCGATCCGTTCGGAATTGGACTCCTGCGAAGGTGTCCCTATGGACAGGTTGCGTATTATTCATGCCTCACAGGTGGTGGGGATGGATGAGACTCCCGCTCTGGCAGTCAGGTGCAAGCGCGATTCCTCTATAGGACGTGCTGTTGAACTCGTGCGTGATGGCGAGGCAGATGCGGTTCTCTCGGCAGGGAATACCGGTGCTGTTGTGGCGGCGGCAACACTCAAGCTCAGGTTGCTTGACGGTGTTGACAGGCCGGGAATAGCAGCGGTTTTGCCGACGCGTGGGCGTCCTGTGCTGCTTATGGATGCCGGAGCCACAATCGATTGTACCGCCTTACAGCTGAGTCAGTTTGCTGTGATGGGTTCTGTTTATTCAGAGTATATCCTGCAGCATAAAGAGCCGGTTGTAGGGTTGATGAGCATTGGTGGTGAGGATGTTAAGGGCAACGACGTTACCAAACGCGCCTTTAAGCTGATAGATTCGTTCAAAATGAACTTCCGCGGGAACGTTGAGGGGCATGATCTCTTCGACGGCAATCTCGACGTTGTTGTATGTGACGGATTTGTTGGCAATGTTGTTTTGAAAACGACGGAGAGTGTGGCCCACGCAATAGGCCACTGGATGAAACGGGAATTTGTTCGTAATCCCTGGCGTATGCTGGGTGCGTTGCTCCTAAAGGGTGCGCTGAAGAATATGAAGAAAAGACTGGACCCCGAACTTTACGGAGGCGCCCCACTTCTGGGGGTAAATGGCGTTTGCATTATTACACACGGTGCGGTTTCGCAACTGGGTGTATTTCATGCTATTCGCGTGGCCTCAGAGTCTGTGAATCATCATCTGAACGATTTGATCACGGAGCAAATTCACAAAGCAGGTGAGATGCAGGAATGATGAATCCCAATATTCAAGGTGTACAGATAGTTGGTACGGGGTCTTATGCTCCGGAACGCGTTTTGACTAATGAAGAGCTCTCGAAGATGGTAGATACCACCGATGAGTGGATTCGGACGCGTACGGGAATGAGTGAGCGCAGAATTGCCCGTGATGATGAGGCGACCTCGGATATGGGAGCAGTGGCTGCACGTCGTGCTCTGGATTCGGCCGGTGTTTCTCCCGAAGAGGTGGATCTGATTGTTGTGGCAACTATTACGCCTGACCAGGTCTTCCCTAATACAGCTTGCCTGATTCAGCAGGAGATCGAGGCTGTAAACGCTTTTTGTTTTGATATTTCGGCCGCATGTTCCGGTTTTCTTTATGCCCTGCATACGGCGGCACAGCATGTTGCATCCGGCAGTGCGAAGACGGTTCTGGTCGTTGGTGCTGACAAGATGAGCTGTATTACAGACTGGAGTGACAGAGGCACATGTGTGCTCTTCGGCGATGCCGCCGGCGCCGTGGTGTTAAAGTCTACAGATCCCGGCAACGGTATTGTGGCAACATGCTGCGGAAGCGACGGCAAGCAGAACAAACTGCTTCAGATCCCGGCTGGTGGAAGCCGCCAGCCAGCCAGTGAGGCCACTGTGCGTGAAGGGCAGCATTTCCTGCAGATGAGCGGAAATCGCGTCTTCAAGTACGCTGTACGCTGGATGGCAGACTCTGCGCTTTCGGTGGCGGAGAAAGCAGGCTGGAGTGCGGATGAGGTCGACTGGGTGATTCCTCACCAGGCGAATCTGCGCATTATAGAATCAATTTCTGACCGTATAGGCATCGGTTTGGACAGGTTCGTTGTGAATCTGGACCGGTATGGCAATACGACGGCGGCAACCATTCCTTTGGCGCTTGATGAAGCGGTGCGGGACGGACGCATTCAGCCCGGTCATCGGCTGGTGTTCGTAACGTTCGGCTCAGGCTTCACCTGGGGTGCAACCGCTATTCAATGGGGTATCAAATCATGAGTAATGTAGCCTGTGTTTTTGCAGGGCAGGGAGCTCAGTTCGTTGGCATGGGCCGCGATCTGTCGGATATGTTCCCGGAGTGTCGTGACCTTTTCATGCGAGCGGACGAGGTGCTTGGGCGCCCGATATCCGAGATATGTTTTGACGGACCTGCCGAAGCTCTGACTCGTTCAGACAACTGTCAGCCCGCCATATTTGTCATGAGCGTAGCATGCTATACGGCGCTGAAGCAGAAAATGCCCGCGTTTGAGTTTTCCGCTACCGCCGGGTTAAGCCTGGGCGAGTGGACTGCTCTGCATGTGGCCGGAGCCCTCAGCTTCGAAGATACTTTGCGCGTGCTCGATGCCCGTGGTCGTTTCATGCAGGAAGCATGTGATGAGCGCGATGGAGGAATGATCAGCATTATTGGGCTGGATGCGCCGTCACTTGATAAGATCTGCGCCGAAAGCGGCTGCACTGTGTCGAACATCAACTCCAGTGCACAGGTTGTGCTTTCGGGTGAGAAGAGTGCCGTTGCCAAAGCTGAAGAGCTGGCTAAAGCTGCTGGCGCCAAGCGGGCAGTCGTGCTGAATGTTGCAGGGGCGTTTCATTCGCCGCTGATGGCTTCGGCTCGTGAAAAGCTTGCTGCCGTTCTGGAAGATGTCACCTTCAGCCAGCCCGTTGTGCCGGTTCTCTCGAATGTAAGCGGGAAACCGCACGAGATGGACACCATGGCTGACATGATGCTGAGGCAGGTCACCGAAACGGTCCGTTGGGTTGATGATGTGATGTGGTGTGCCGAATCGGGCATTACCGGTCTGGTTGAGTTTGGTCCGGGTAAGGTTCTCTCTGGATTGGTGCGCAGGATCAGCCGCGATCTTAATATGTGTAATGTGCAGGATACGGCAACGCTGGAAAGCGCTGTTGCCGCGCTCTGAGAGCGCTTACTGCATCAGAAAGGAAGGTAAGTAATGGAATGTTTTGAAGGTAAAGTTGCCCTGGTAACCGGCGCAGCTCGTGGTATCGGTCAGGCAATTGCAACTTCGCTGGCTTCTCGCGGCGCGGATATCGCGCTTTGCGACCTGAATGCGGAGTGGCTTGAGGAGACAGCTGCCGCCGTAAAATCGCTGGGACGCCGTGCTGAATGTTACAGTGTTGACGTCAGCGACGGAGATGCTGTCAGTACGACAGTAGAGACGGTTATTAAGGATATGGGCAAGGTCGATATCCTGGTAAATAACGCCGGAATTACTAAAGATACGCTGATGATGCGCATGAAAGAGGCTGATTGGGATGCCGTTCTGAATGTGAACCTGAAAGGAACTTTCCTCTTCACGAAAGCGGTTGCCCGCCCGATGATGAAACAGCGCAGTGGTGCCATTGTTAACATTGCCTCGATTATTGGCTTGATTGGTAATGCCGGTCAGTGCAATTATGCTGCCTCGAAGGCCGGTGTAATCGCGCTGACTAAATCGACGGCGAAGGAACTCGCTTCCCGCGGTATTCGTGTCAACGCAGTTGCCCCGGGGTTTATTTCTTCGAAAATGACGGATGCACTATCGGAGGATGTTCGCAGTCAGATGCTTGCGAATATTCCTATGAGAAGATTTGGTCAGCCCGGTGATGTGGCGAACGTTGTGGCTTTTCTGGCCGGCGACGCGGCGTCATACATTACAGGGCAGACTTTGACGGTGAGTGGCGGAATGGTTATGTAACCTTTGGTTTCATAGCCCCGCATAAAAGCATACACATAAAGGAGAGAAAATCATGGCATTAGAAGATAAAGTAAAAGAAATTATTGTTGAGCAGCTTGGAGTAAACGCAGATCAGGTCACAACCGATGCATCATTCATCGACGATCTCGGCGCAG